>NZ_CAXTAZ010000066.1:0-24701 GCF_964242715.1 uncultured Enterovirga sp. | reverse complement strand
GACAAGGCCCAGCAGCTCGTCCAGAACCGCGTGTCGCAGGCCGAGCCGCGCCTGCCGCAGGAGGTGCGTGCGCTCGGCGTCACGACGATCAAGAGCTCGCCCGACCTGATGCTGGTCGTGCACATCACCTCGCCGAACGGCCGCTACGACATGACGTATCTGCGGAATTACGCGGTGCTGAACGTCAAGGACCGGCTCGCCCGCATCGAGGGCGTCGGCGACGTCCAGCTCTTCGGCTCGGGCGATTATTCCATGCGGATCTGGCTCGACCCGCAGAAAGTCGCCGAGCACGGTCTCTCCCCGAGCGATGTCGTCAGGGAAATCCGGGCACAGAACGTCCAGGCCGCGGCCGGCGTCGTCGGCGCCTCGCCCGGCCTGCCGAATCTGGATCTCCAGCTCTCCGTGAACGCACAGGGCCGGCTCGAGACGGAGGAGGAATTCGGCGACATGGTCGTCAAGGCCGGCGACAGGGGCGAGGTCACGCGCCTGCGCGACGTGGCCCGGATCGAGCTCGGCGCCGCCAGCTACGCGCTGCGCTCGCTCCTGAACAACAAGTCGGCCGTCGCCGCCCCGGTCTTCCAGGCCCCGAATTCGAACGCGATCGAAATCTCGGACAACGTCCGCAAGGTCATGGCCGAGATCAAGGAGAACATGCCGGAGGGCGTCGATTACGCGATCGTCTACGACACGACCCAGTTCGTCCGCGCCTCGATCGAGGCCGTGATCCACACCCTGCTGGAAGCGGTGCTGCTGGTCGTCCTCGTCGTCGTCCTGTTCCTGCAGACGTGGCGGGCCTCCATCATCCCGCTCCTCGCCGTGCCGGTCTCGATCGTCGGCACGTTCGGCGCGATGCATCTCTTCGGCTTCTCCATCAACGCGCTCAGCCTGTTCGGGCTGGTTCTCGCGATCGGCATCGTGGTCGACGACGCGATCGTCGTGGTCGAGAATGTCGAGCGCAACATCGAGGAGGGCTACGCGCCGCGCGAGGCGACCTACCGGGCCATGCGCGAGGTCTCGGGCCCGATCATCGCGATCGCGCTCGTCCTCGTCGCGGTTTTCGTGCCGCTCGCCTTCATCACCGGGCTGACCGGGCAGTTCTACCGGCAATTCGCGCTCACGATCGCGATCTCGACCGTGATCTCGGCCATCAACTCGCTGACGCTCTCGCCGGCGCTTGCAGCCCTTCTGCTGCGCGGCCACGACGTGCCGAAAGACCGGCTGACCCGCATCATCGATGGCGCGCTCGGCTGGCTCTTCCGAGGCTTCAACAAGGCGTTCAAGCGCAGCTCGGACGCCTATAGCGGCGGCGTCCGGCGCATTACCTCGCGCAAGGCGGTCGTGATGGGCGTCTACGTCCTGCTCGTCGGGCTGACATTCGTCGCATTCAGGGCGGTGCCGGGTGGCTTCGTGCCGGGCCAGGACAAGCAATATCTCGTTGGCTTCGCCCAGCTGCCGGACGGCGCCACGCTCGACCGGACCGAGGACGTGATCCGCCGGATGAGCGAGATCACGCTGAAACAGCCGGGCGTCGACAACGCGATCGCCTTCCCGGGCCTCTCGATCAACGGTTTCACGAACAGCTCGAATGCCGGCATCGTCTTCGTCGGCCTCAGCAAGTTCGAGGATCGCAAGACCGCGGAGCTCAGCGGGGCCGCGATCGCGAAGGAGCTGAACGGCAAGTTCGCGGCGATCGAGGAGGCGTTCATCGCCATCTTTCCGCCGCCGCCCGTGCAGGGGCTTGGCACGATCGGCGGCTTCAAGCTGCAGATCGAGGACCGTGCGGGCCGCGGCTACGAGGCGCTGGACGAAGCCGCGAAAGCATTCGTGGCGAAGGCCCGGCAGGCGCCCGAGCTCACGGGCGTGTTCTCGGGCTACCAGGTCAACGTGCCCCAGCTCTACGCCGATATCGACCGGGTGAAGGCGCGCCAGCTCGGGGTCGCCGTGACCGACGTGTTCGAGACGATGCAGATCTATCTCGGCTCGCTCTACGTGAACGATTTCAACAAGTTCGGCCGCACCTATTCCGTGCGGGTCCAGGCCGACGCGGCCTATCGGGCGCGGGCCGAGGATATCGGGCGGCTGAAGGTGCGTTCGAAGAGCGGCGACATGATCCCGCTCGCCGCCCTTCTCAACGTCAAGTCCGCGGCCGGCCCGGAGCGCGCGATGCGCTATAACGGCTTCCTGGCCGCGGACGTGAATGGCGGGCCGGCCCCGGGCTATTCGACCGGCCAGGCGCAGGATGCGGTGGCCCGGGTCGCGGCCGAGACCCTGCCCAAGGGATTCAGCTACGAATGGACGGAGCTGACCTACCAGCAGATCATCGCCGGCAATTCCGCGATCGTCGTTTTTCCGCTCGCGCTGCTGCTCGTCTTCCTGGTGCTGGCCGCGCAATACGAGAGCCTGACGCTCCCGATCGCCATCATCCTCATCGTGCCGATGGGACTGCTCGCGGCGCTCACCGGCGTGTGGCTGACGGCAGGCGACAACAACATCTTCACCCAGATCGGGCTGATCGTGCTCGTCGGCCTCTCGGCCAAGAACGCGATCCTGATCGTCGAATTCGCGCGCGAGCTCGAATTCGCCGGCCGCAACCCGGTCCAGGCCGCGATCGAGGCGAGCCGACTCCGGCTCCGGCCGATCCTGATGACCTCGCTCGCCTTCGTGATGGGCGTCCTGCCGCTCGTGACCTCCACGGGCGCGGGCGCCGAGATGCGGCGCGCGATGGGCATCGCGGTCTTCTCCGGCATGCTCGGCGTCACCGCCTTCGGGCTCTTCCTGACGCCGGTCTTCTACGTCGTCCTCCGGCGTCTCGCCGGCAACCGACCGCTGAAGCAGCATGGCGGCCCGGAGCCGTCCGACGTCGCCGTCGCTCCCGAACCGCACGCGGTCGAACGGCCGCTCGCCCCAGCGCTGACCTGACGGTGCCGACGAGGACGTCGACCGACCAAGGCCCGTTCCGGGCGCATGCGGCCCGTCATCCTGGGCGGCTTGTAACGGGGCCGGGCCGGCGCGATCTTTCGAGACTGAACGGCGCCCGACCTGGCGCAAGCTCCGGAACGAGGCCCATGACCGCTTTCTCGATCCTCGATCTCGCTCCCGTCCCGCAGGGCTCCACCCCCGGGGACGCGCTGCGGAACTCGCTCGACCTCGCCCGCCATGCCGAAGGCTGGGGCTACCAGCGCTACTGGGTGGCCGAGCATCACAACATGATCGGCATCGCGAGTGCGGCGACCTCGGTCGTCGTCGGCTACCTCGCCGCCGGCACGCGCACGATCCGGGTCGGTTCGGGCGGGATCATGCTGCCGAACCATTCGCCGCTCGTCATCGCCGAGCAATTCGGGACGTTGGAGGCCCTCTATCCCGGCCGTATCGATCTCGGGCTCGGGCGCGCGCCCGGCACCGACGGCCGCACGCAGCGGGCCTTGCGGCGCGATCCCGAAGCCGCGGACACCTTCCCGCAGGACGTGCTCGAATTGCAGGCCCTCCTCGGCCCGGTCGGACCCGGCCAGACGGTCCAGGCGGTCCCGGGTGGCGGCTCGAACGTGCCGCTCTGGATCCTCGGCTCGAGCCTCTTCGGCGCACAGCTCGCCGCCATGCTGGGCCTCCCTTACGCCTTCGCGTCGCATTTCGCCCCGGAGGCCCTCCTCCAGGCTCTCCAGGTCTATCGCGAACGATTCGAGCCCTCGGCGCAGCTCGGTCGGCCTCACGCCATGGTCGGCGCCAACGTGATCGCGGCGGATACCGACGCGGAGGCACGACGGCTCTTCACCTCGGCCCAGCAGAGTTTCACGAACCTCTTCCGCGGCACCCGCGGAAAGCTCCTGCCGCCGATCGACGACATCGAGACCTATTGGTCGCCCCGCGAGAAGGCGCAGGCCTCCGGGATGCTGGCCCGTTCCTTCGTCGGCTCGCCCGAGACGGTCCGGCGCGGGCTCCTGGCTTTCATCGCCGAGACGGGGGCGGACGAGATCATGGTGGCGTCGGCCATCCACGACCATTCCGCCCGGCTGCGCTCCTATGAGATCCTGGCCGATGTGGCCCGCGATCTCGGGCCGCGGGCCGTCGCAGCCTGAGCCGAAATGGCCGACGAGACCGACCCCGTTTCGGGGGAAGCGACGAAGCTGACCCGGACGAAGCAGTTATGGGCGGAGGAGGGCCGCTTTCTCACCGGTCGGATCGCCCGGCCCGAGGCGGATCGGCTGCCGCCCGGGCAGCATCTGGTGCGGAACTGGCCCGTGCTCGATCTCGGCCTGCAGCCCGAGGTGTCGCACGAGCGCTGGCGCCTCAAGGTGTTCGGCGCGGTCGAGAAGCCGACCACCTGGGATTGGCCCGGCTTCCGGGCGCTGCCGCAACGGCAGTCCATGTCGGACATCCACTGCGTCACGACCTGGTCGCGCTATGACAATCGCTGGAACGGCGTGTCGACCCGCGACCTGATCGCGGCGGTGCGGCCGAGGCCGGAGGCCCGTTTCGTCGCCCTCGCGAGCTACGACGGCTACACGACGAATCTGCCGCTCGAGGATTTCGCGGCCGAGGACGCGATCGTGGCCCATTCCTGGGAAGGAAGGCCGCTGACGGCGGAGCATGGCGGACCGGTCCGCCTCGTCGTGCCGCATCTCTACTTCTGGAAAAGCGCCAAGTGGCTCCGGGAGATCGCCTTCATGCACGACGACCAGCCCGGCTTCTGGGAGATCCGCGGCTACCACGAGCGCGGTGATCCGTGGCGCGAACAGCGCTATTTGGACGAGCCCTGAGGAGCGGGGTCGGTCGACCGAGGCCGGGCGGGTCAGCGTCCGGGCAGGGGGCTTTGCGAAGGCCGGATCGGCGCCGGCCTCCGGCCTCCCTCGAGAAGCGTCTCTACCAGCCTCTGACGATAGCGGAGGCGGGCCAGCTCGGCCTCCGGAGCAAGTCCCCAGCGGTCGAAATCGGACGCCATGGCCCAAAGCTGGGCAGGGCTGGACGCCTGTGACGGCACGAGTCTTTCGGCGCCTGCGAGCGTTGTATGATCGACCACGGAAGCCCCTTTGATGCCGTGGTTCGACCGTATCACAGCCCCGCGAAAATCGGCCGAATGAACCTGTGGATGAAAGTTGATCCCATTCCGGTGTTGCCGGTTTGCAAGGCCGCCGCCCGGGGCATTTTTGGCGGGCTCCGGGACCCTCCGAAGCGAGCGAATCCAGCCCAGTCTGTCACAATTAACCTAAACTTAATCCAATGCTGGCGCACGTTTTCCGGCCGGTCTAGAAACTCTCGTTATCAATGAATGACTTAGGTGTGAGACATCCAGATGACGACCATCGCTGACCGTGTAGACCTGCCGTCCGACGTCACGTCCTTCCGCCGCGACCCCTATTCGCTCAGGCTTGATCAGGAGCCCCGCGTCGAGGCGCAGACCCCAGATCGGGAGGTGGATCTCCACCAGCCCGCCGGCCTCCCGCGTCAGATTTCGGGCGGGTTCGCGGCAGTGGCCGAGGACCTGGAGCGCCGTGGTCGTGACTGGACCATGATGGTGCGGCTCCTCGAGCAGCAGCGTCTCCACCTCGAGACGGCCGAGCGGGAGCGCACGCGCCTCTACGAAACCCTGGAGAGCATTCTCCCGGAGGTCAGGCGGACGGGCGAGACGCTCGAGACCTCGATCGAGACCACGAAGTCGGGCGACGTCTCGGCGAACCTCTCGGCGCTGTTCGTCGAGAACCTGAGGGCGCTCGACGAGCTCGAGAACACCGCCAAGGCGCTCACCGCGAACCTCCTCTGGACCCGTTCCAGCTGGGAGCAATATGCCCGCAGCGTCATCGGCGGCCAGAAGATGCGGGAAGAGCTGAACGGCTGACCGCCGGCACGATCCGCGCCCCGCGCGGGTCCGTGCGGCGGCCCAAGTCCTTGATGCCGGACCGGTTTTCGATGGACCGCGGCGGCATCTCGGAACAGAGTGCTCGGCACGCAACCGACGATTCGCTCCGTGCCGCCAGCCGACCACATCATTGCCGAGCCGCGCGACCCGGATCTCGGCTTTTTCGCCTATCTTCTGGCGCTGTCCGAACAGGACAATCCGCCGGACATGACCGAGAGGGCGAGGCCGGGCGACCTCAGGCGCAAGCCCGGCGGCGCCTATTGGATCTTCAACGGGGAAGCCTGGATCGAGTGGTGACGCGGATGCCGAACGCGCGTGTCCCGGCTCAGTTCGCCTCCGGCGGAACCCGGTAGAACGAGATTTCGGGCTGAGAGCCGAAGGGTGTCGCCCAGACGCGGGCCCGAAGATCGCTCCGGACGCCCGCTCCCTGCCGGAGAGACTCGCCTGCTTCCTGTTCCGCGGCCTCGGCCGCCGAGTCGGCCTGGACTTCCGCCTGATTGCCCCAGCTGCGGGTCTCCGTGCTGCGAAGCTGTACGATGAAGGTGGTCATGGGGTGCCGCCGGTCTGATGCGGCCGTACCCTAGCACCGATTGCCCACCCCTCCTCGGTGAACTTCGCGCGTGACGCGATCGCGGCCGATCCGGCGGACGGGTCATCGCCTTCCGTCGCGACCGCGTCATCCACAGGCCGGCCTTGCCAAGCGCGTGGCCGATCTCGAACACATCCCGTCATGACCTCACGGCAATCGGGATTCGGGCGGCTTCCGGCACGGGGACGGGCCCCGTGACCTCCTTCACCTTCCTGCACGCGGCCGACCTCCATCTCGGCAGCCCCCTCGCCGGGCTCGCCGCGAAGGATGCCGGCATCGCCGAGCGTTTCGCGGCGGCGGGCCGCAAGGCCTTCGCCGATCTCTGCACTCTGGCGATCGAGGAACAGGTCGCCTTCGTGGTCATCGCGGGCGACATCTACGACCGCGACTGGGCCGATCTTTCGATCGGGCTCTTCTTCGCCCAGCAGGTCTCGCGGCTGGCGAAGAGCGGCATCCCGGTCGCCTTCGTGCGCGGCAACCACGATGCCGAGAGCGTCGTGACCCGCTCCGTGCGCCTGCCGGACGGCGTGCTCGAATTCTCGAGCGACCGGGCCCTGACCCACCGGCTCGACGCCCTTCGTGTCGCCCTGCACGGGCGCAGCTTCGCCGATCGGGCCGTCCCGGACGAGAGCTTCGCCCGGAGCTATCCGGATCCCGTGCCGGGCTGGTTCAACCTCGGCATCCTGCACACGTCCTGTTCGGGACATGCGGCGCACGCGACCTATGCGCCCTGCTCGCCGGCCGAACTCGTCGCCCGCGGCTACGACTACTGGGCACTCGGCCACGTGCACGATTACGCCGAGATCTCGCTCGATCCCCACATCATCTTCCCGGGCAACCTGCAGGGCCGCAGCGTGCGGGAATGCGGCCCGAGGGGTGCGGTGGCCGTCGACGTGGTGGACGGGCGGGTGGCCGCGATCCGCCGCCTCGTCCTCGACCATGCCCGCTGGGCGAGCCTCGAGATCGACATCGAGCCGGCCGAGACGGAGCGGGCCGCGATCGACCTGGTCGAGGCGGCGCTCCAGCCGCATGTGGCTGGGCTCGGCGAGCGCCTGCTCGCGCTGCGGGTCGCGCTCCGGGGCTCGACCCACCTGCATAACGGACTGGCCGGAGACCGCGAGCGGATCGCGGCCGAGATCCAGGCCGCCGCCCATCGCCACCACGAGCATGTCTGGCTGGAATCGCTCCGCATCGGCACGCGCCGCCCCGCCGCGCGGGGTGATGCCGAGCGGGTCGGGCTGCTCGATCCCGCGACCCTCCTGGCCGATCTCGACCGCGACCCGGCCTTCCGCGAGAGGGCGCGCGAGATCATCGCCGAGATCACGGCCAAGCTGCCGGGCGGGATGGGGGCGACGGACGAGCCCGACCTCGTGCTCGACCTCGACCAGCTCTGCGTCGAGGCGGAGGCGACCGTGATGTCGCGCCTTCGCGGGCGGGGCTGCTAGATGCGCCTCCTCGCGCTCGACCTCGCCCGCTACGGCCCCTTCACCGGCCGCCGGCTCACGTTCCGGCCCGATGCCCGGCTGCATGTGGTCGTCGGCCCGAACGAGGCCGGGAAGAGCTGCGCTCTCGCGGCCGTCACCGACGTGCTGTTCGGGATCGAGGAGCGGACGCGCTACGATTTCCTGCACCGGGACGAGGGGATCCGGCTCGGCGCCGAGATCGAGGCCCGTGACGGAGGCCGGCGGCTCGCCTTCTTCCGCCGGAAAGGGCGCAAGAACCTGCTGAGCGATCCGGCCGGGGGCGCCATCCCGGACGACGCGCTCGCGCCCTTCCTCGGCGGTCTCGGCCGGTCGGTGTTCTGCAACGCCTTCGGCCTGAACGCCGAGGTGTTGCGGGCGGGCGGGCGGGAGATGCTGCGGGCGGATGGCGAGGTCGGCGCGACCCTCTTCGCCGCCGCCTCGGGCCTTCGTGGCTACCGCGACACCGCGCGCGACCTCGACGACGAAGCCGCCCAAATCTACACGCCCCGCGCGCAAAAACGCCTGCTCACCCAGGCGATCGACCGGTACAAGGACCACCACAAGGCGGTCGGGACTGAGCGGATCGGCGCCGAGGCCTGGCGCGACCTGAATGCGCAACTGGATGCCGCCGTCGCCCGCCTGGCCGAGATCGCGGGCCGAAGGGGCGGCATCGCCGTCGAGACCGCCCGGCTGCAGCGGCTGCAGCGCGTCACGCCTCTCCTCCACGGGCTCGATGGCCTCGCCGCGGCCCAGTCGCGCTTCGCGGACCTCGTCCCGATGGAGGACGATGCGGTGGAGGAAGTCGGGCGCCGGCATCGGGCTGACCTTGCGGCCCGCGAGCGGCTGGCCGAGGCCGAGGCGGCGTTCGCAAGGGCCGAGCGGGATCTGGCGTCGCTCTCCACCGACCCGGCCCTCGCGCCGCATCAGGACGGCATCCGCCGGCTCATCCAGGGCGTGGCGGATTACGAAAGCAAAGTCCGCGACCTGCCGCGGGTGCGGACCGAACAGGAGGGTTTTGCCCGGGACCTGGCCGAGATCGCGATCCGGGTCGGCCTTGCCGACGCCGAGTCGGTCGCCGCCGCCCAGCCAACGGACCTGGTGCGGGTGCGGGTGGCGGCGCTGATCGAGGAAGGACGCGAGGTGCAGGCCGATCTCGGCCGCGTTGGGCGCGAGCTGGAGGCGCGCCGGCGCGACCTCGCCTCGCTCCTCGCGGCCCGCCGGGAGCGCGGCCCCCTCGTCGACCCGGCCTCGATCCGGGAAGACTTCGAGGCGATCGCACCGGTGTTGCGCGAGACGAGCCGCCGCGACGAAGCGGCCGCGGAGCTGCGCCGCGACACGCAGGCGCTCGACGGTCTCGTGCGGCGGCTCTCGCCCGCTATCGCCTCTGCCGACGCATTGGCCTCGCTCCCGCTACCCTCGGCCGAGACAATCCGGCGGTTCGGCTCCGACCTCGACGCCGCGTCCCGCCGGCGCGAGCGGGCGCTGGACCAGCGTCACGCCGCCCGGACCGCCGAGCGCGCCGTCGCGGACCGGATCGCCAGCCGCAGGGCCGATGGCCCCGTTCCCGATCGGGCGACGCTGCTGGCGCTCCGGGCGGAGCGAGACGAGGCCTGGCACGGCGTGCGGGCAGCCGCCTTCGGCGAGGCCGGGGCGCCGGGCGGCGCCGCCCTGGCCGCGACCGTCGCGCGCGCGGAGCGAGGGCTCCAAGCAGCGGATCGGCTGGCGGATCTCTTCGCGGTCGAAGCCGAGCGCGCCGCCGAACATGCGTCCGATCTCCGGCGGCTGCCGACCTTGCGAGACGAAGTCTCGGCTGCCGATGCCGCCCTGGCCGGCACTGAGGCCACGGCGGCGAAAGCCGATGCGGATTGGATCGCCCTCTGGCAGTCGACCGGCATCGTGCCCCATCCCCCCTCGGATATGGCCGAGTGGCTCGCGACCGCGAGCGGCCTCGTCGAGCGCCACGGGGCACTGGCCCGTCGCCGCGTCGACCTCGCGCTGGTGGTCGAGCGGATCGAGGCCGTGCGGCCCGCTCTCGTCGCGCTGGCCGAGCGGCTCGGGCTCACCACGCTGGCCGGCCTCGACCTCGCTCTCGCAACGGACCGGGTCGCGGAGCGGTTGCGTGGGCTTTCCGAGACCTGGGACGCCGCCCGCGACGGCGAGACCCGGATCAGGACCACGGAAGAGGCTGTTGCGGCGGCCGACGCGGCGCTCGCGACGGCGCGGGAGCGGGAGACCGGCTGGCGTCTTCGCTGGGAGGCGGGCGTCGCGGCGCTGAACCTGCCAGCCGAAACCCGGATCGAGGAGGCCGGCGCCGCGCTCGAGGCCTGGGGGCAGGTTCCGGGCCTGCTCCGCGAGCAGGGCAATCGGCGCGCGCGGGTCGAGGGGATCCGGCGGGATCTTGCCCTCTACGAGGCGGAGGTCGACCGCATCGTGAGGGCCGTCTCGCCCGGCACCGAGATGCCGGTGCTCGATGCCGCGACCTGGCTCGGAACACGCGCGGAAGCCGCCCGGGAGGCGGAGATTCGGCGCGACGCGCTCGCGAAGACCGTCGCGGCCGCCGCCCGTCTCCGCGACGAGGCTGCGCTCGGGGCCGAACAGGCCGGCCGCACCCTCGCGGAACTGCTGACTCGCTCCGCCGTCCCGGCCGGGACCGATCTCGAGCCGCTTCTCGCGCGGTTGCGCGAACGCTCCGGGCTGGAAGCAGACATCCGGCAGGTCGAGGCCGAGCTGTCCCGGTCGGGCGACGGCCTCGACAGGGAGGCGCTTCGGCGCGAGCTGGACGAAGCCGGGCCGCCGGACGCGATCGTCGGCCGGCTTTTTCTTCTCGGCGAGGAGGAAGCCCGCCTCGATCAGGAGGGCCGGGAGGTTTACGCGAAGCAGGAGGAACTGGCTCGCCGCCGCCGCGAGATCGAGGGCGGGGTCGGCGCCGAACTCTCGGCCGCCCGCAAGCGCGCCGCCGAGGCGGAGATCCGCGAAACCGCCCGCCGCTACGTCGTCCTGAAGCTCGGCGCGCTCCTCCTCGGCAACGCGGTCGAGCGGCACCGGGCCGGGCAGCAGGACCCGCTGCTCCGCCGGGCGGGGGAGATCTTCGCCGGGCTGACCGGCGGCAATTTCGCGGCGCTCGCGCAATCCTTCGACGATGCCGACCAGCCGCATCTGCGTGGCCAGCGCGCGGCCGGCGGCCGCAGTGTCGGCGTGGACGAGATGAGCGAAGGCACGCGCGACCAGCTCTTCCTCGCGCTCCGGCTCGCCTATCTTGAGGATTTCGCCCGCCGCTCGGAGCCGTCGCCTTTCGTCGGCGACGACATCTTCGCGACCTTCGACGATGCCCGCACCGGCCACGGTCTCGAGGCGCTGGCATCGATCGGCCACGACCTGCAGCCGATCCTGTTCACGCACCACGAGCAGGTGGCGTCCTTGGCTCGGGAGCGTCTCGGCGACGCCGTCGACGTGATCGATCTCGGCTGAGGAGAGTTAGGCGGTCCGGTTCGGATCGCGCCGGGCGAACTCGACCGGGCTCAGTTCGAGCCAACCGGCCTCCGGATGGTCCGGGTCCTTCGCCACCATCAGGACGAGATCGTGCTCGCGGATCACGCAAGCGTGGCATTGGTAGCCGTAATGGTGCCGATCGTCCTTCGCGAGCGGCGAGCAGCAGAGATGGCAGAGGATTTTTCGATTGTGCCGCGCAGGCGCAGGCGCGGGCCGCGCGGCCGCGCTCGCTGTCTCCTGCCCGTTCGGTTTCGTGCTCATCCTGGTCCCGACCTGCCGTTGCCTGCCTCCTGCAGATAGGTGAGTCGCGACTCCGCCGCACCTTCCAGACCGGCATAGCGGCCTCCACGAAGGAAGAGGGGGAGCCGGAACGCATCTCCCCCTGCGGAGTGCAGTCGCATCTAGACGGTCCCGCTACGTCTCTCCCTCCCCGGAGGGGGAGGAAGAAGCTGGCCTCGCCAAAAATGCGAAAGCCCTGTCGAACCGGCCCGGTCTGCGCCATATCCCCCGCATGGCGATGTCACCCGACGAGATCGAACGCTATGCCCGCCACCTCGTGCTGCGGGAGGTCGGCGGCCCCGGGCAGCAGAAGCTCAGGCGGGCGCGGGTGCTGGTGGTCGGCGCGGGCGGGCTCGGCTCACCGCTGATCCAGTATCTGGCCGCGGCCGGGATCGGCACGATCGGCATCGTCGACGACGACACCGTGTCCCTGTCGAACCTGCAGCGGCAGGTGCTGCACGGCACGCCCGATCTCGGCCGGCCCAAGATCGAGAGCGCGGCCGACGCGGTCGCGCGGCTGAATCCGCATGTCGTGGTGGTCCGGCACGCGATGCGGCTCACGCCGGAGAATGCCCGGACGCTCGTCGCAGCCTACGACGTCGTGGCGGACGGGTCCGACAATTTCGACACGCGCTACGCCGCCTCGGACGCCTGTTTCCACGAAGGGCGGCCGCTGGTCACGGCGGCGCTCGGGCCTTTCGACGGCTCGCTCACCACCCTCCGGGCGCACGAGGCCGGCCCGGACGGACGTCCGAACCCGACCTATCGCTGCCTCTTCCCGGAACCTCCGCCTGCCGGCACGGTCCCGACCTGCGAGGCGGCCGGCGTGCTCGGCGCGCTCGCCGGGGTGCTGGGCTCGCTGATGGCCATGGAGGTGATCCGCGAGATCGTAGGATTCGGCGACGGCCTCGTCGGGCGCCTCCTCATGGTCGACGCGATGGGGATGCGGTTCGAGACCCTCCGCTACGGGTGGGACGACGAGAACCCGCTCTCCGGGACGAAGCACGCGGCCTGAGCAGGGGCAGGAAGGCGTAGGATGGCGGATCGGAGGGAAACAAGACCGACACTTGGGCCGAAGATGACCCGCAAGGTCGGAGACCCTTGTACGTCGTCGCGGAACCAGCGGGAGTTTGGAGCGGGCGAAGGGATTCGAACCCTCGACCCCAACCTTGGCAAGGTTGTGCTCTACCCCTGAGCTACACCCGCATCCGCGGCGCGGGGCCGGGGCCCCGTCGTCGTTCAGTCCATGTGCCCGAAGCGGCCGCGCTTTTCAAGGGGCATGGCCGCGGCCGTTCCGAACACCGGCCCGGCTATTCCTTCACGGCTCCGGTCAGGGCCGAGACATAGTAATCCACGAAGAAGGAATACAGGATCACGAGCGGGAGCGAGCCGACGAGCGCGCCCGCCATGAGCGAGCCCCAGCGATAGATGTCGCCGTCCACGAACTCGCTCACGATCGCGACCGGGACGGTCTTGTTCTGGGTCGAGGATATGAAGGTCAGCGCGTAGATGAATTCGTTCCAGCACAGCGTCAGCGAGAAGATGGCGGCCGAGATGAGGCCCGGGATGGCGAGCGGCAGAACGATCTTGGTCAGGATCTGCCAGCGGCTCGCGCCGTCGATCAGCGCGCATTCCTCCAGCTCGTAGGGAATCGTCTTGAAATAGCCCATCAGGAGCCAGGTCGAGAACGGGATCAGGATAGTCGGATAGGCGAGGATCAGGGCGAGCGGCGAATCGAACAGGCCATAGGCCTGGATGATGGTCGCGAGCGGAATGAACAGGATCGAGGGCGGCACGAGATAGGCGAGGAAGATCGCTCCGCCGATCCAGCTCGCGCCCTTGTAGCGGATGCGCACGATCGCATAGGCGGCGAGCACGCTGGCGAAGAGCGACAGGATCGTGGCCGCGACGGACACGTACATCGTGTTCCAGAGCCAGAGCGGATAATTCGTCTCGAAGAGTAGCTTGTAGATGTGCTTGAAGGTCGGCCCGACCACCCAGAACGGGTTGTAGCGCTCCATGTCGATGAGCTGCTCGTCCGGTTTGATCGCCGTCAGCACCATCCAGTAGAACGGGAACAGAAGGACGATCAGGATCAGCCCGAGCGGGATGTAGGTCGTGACGATGCGGCGCGGCAGCGTCTCTAGATACGCCATGCCCTCCGACTTGTCGTCGAGGTCGCCGACGCGGGTCGCGGTCACCGCCATGACGCGGACTCCAGGAGCGAAAGGGGGAGGAGGGGCGGCATCACGAATCCGCCCCGCCATGCTGCCAGGCGCGACGCTGCAGCCCGAACCAGGAGATCGCGATCGCGCCGAGCAGGAACGGCACCATCGCGGTCGCGATCGCGGCACCCTCGCCGAGCGAGCCCGACAGGATGCCGCGCTGGTAGGAGAGGGTGGCCATCAGATGCGTGGCGTTCACCGGGCCGCCGCGCGTCATGGCCCAGATCAGCTGGAAATCCGTGAAGGTGAACAGGACCGAGAACGTCATGACGACGGCGATGATGGGCGTGAGGAGCGGCAGCGTGATCTTCTTGAAGATCTGCCAGGGCGTCGCGCCGTCGATCACGGCGGCCTCGTAGAGCGACGGCGACACGGTTTGCAGGCCGGCCAGGAGCGTGATCGCGATGAACGGAATGCCGCGCCAGATATTGGCGAAGATCACGCAGGCCCGCGCATTGTTGGCGTCGCCGAGGAAATCGATGTTCCGGTCGATCACGCCCATGTGGCGCAGGGACCAGGACACAATGGAGAACTGGCTGTCGAAGATCCACCAGAAGGCGATCGCCGAGAGTACCGTCGGCACGACGAAGGGGATCAGCACGATCGAGCGGATGAGCGACTTGAACGGGATATGCTTGTTCAGGAGGAGCGCGAGGTAGAGCCCGATCGCGAATTTCACGACCGAGGCGATGCTCGTATAGAGCAGCGTGTTGAAAACCGAGAGCCAGAAGACGTCGTCGTCCCACAGCCACTCGTAATGCTCGAAGCCGATCCACTCGCCGGCGCGGCCGATCTTGGCGTTGGTGAAGGAGAGCCAGGTGCCTTTCAGCAGCGGGTAGCCGAGGAACAGGATCAGGATCGCGGCGGCCGGCAGCATGAACCAGAAGCCCAGCCAGCCCCGGCGGAGTTTCAGCCGCTCCCAGAACGACACGCCGGGCCTGACGGCCGGCGGGGCGGATCCCAATGCGATATTCGCCATCTTGGACCTATCCGGCTCGCCGCTCACCCCGGCGAAAGCCGGGGCCCAGCCGGAATGCTGGGTGCCGGCTTTCGCCGGCATGAACGGGGTCGCGTGTTACGATGATGCTCAGGTGTTGCGGAAGATGCGCTGCGCCGCCCGCTCGGCGGTCCTGATCGAGCCCTTGAGGTCGCTGCGGCCGGTGCAGTAACCGGCGAACATGTCGACGATCACGAAATCGGCCAGGACGGCGCCGATCCTCTCGCTGACCGGGGCGAGCCCGCCCGCCGCGAGCGTGCGCTTGGCCGTTTCCTTGAACACGGCGTTCTTCGGGTCCTTCATCCAGACCGGGTTGCTGTCGTAGGCATTGAGCGGGTGCGTCAGGTAGCCCTGCGCGCCCTCCAGCCACGGATTGTAGTTCTCGGCCTCGAGCATGAAGGCCATGAACGCCTTACAGGCCTGCGGGAACTTGGTGTACTGGTAGGCGAGGATCGGGAAGGCGAGCTGGAACTCGGTCGGCTTGCCGACCGGCCCGACCGGGAACAGCGCGTGGTCCATGTCGGCCGCGATCTCCGGCTTCTCGTTCTTGGCTGCGGCATAGATCGAGATGCCGTTATGCGTCATGTAGAGTTCACCGGACAGGAACGCCTTGTTGTTCGACGAATCGTTCCAGGACGCGGTGCCGGGAATGAAGTTCTCGTAGAGCGACTTGACGTATTCGAGGGCCTTGGCCGTCTCGGGCGAGTCGATGACGATCTTCTCGTTCGCATCGACGAGGTTGGCGCCGTGCGCCCACAGGATCCAGTGGGTCCACGAATTGCCATCGCCGGTCGAGTGGCCGAGCGCAAAACCGGCCGGAGTGTTGTTCTTCTTCAGGGCACGGGTCAGTTCGAGGAAGCCCGGCAGATCGGTCGGGATTTTGTCGAACCCGGCCTTCTTCACGGCCGAAATCCGGTAATTGATGTAGCCACCATTGAACGCGACCGGGATCGCGATCCACTTGCCCTTGATCTTGCCGTACGCTTCCGCCGCCGGAACCCAGCCGCCGTACTTCTTGCCGAGATAATCCGCGACGTCGCCGACTTCAAGGCATTTCGCCGGGAACAGGGCCGGGAAGGAATACAAGCCCCACACCATGTCCGGCCCCTGGCCGGTATTGGCAGCCACGGAGGCCTTGGGCTGGATGTCGTCGAAGGATTCGTTCGTGACGTTGACCTTGACGCCGGTCGCCTTGGTGAAGGCGTCGACCATCCGCATGAAGGCCTCGTCCTCGGCCACGACGAAACGCTTCCAGCGCAGGAGGTTGAGGCTGGCGCCGGCTTCGGGCTTCCATTGTGCGGTTTGGGCCCAGGCGGTGGCGAAACTGGCCAGGCCGGCACTGGCAGCGAGGCCGGCGGCGGCTCCGCCCTTGAGGATGGAACGACGATCGAAGGGTGTCATAGAGAGCGTCTCCTAGAGCTGATGAGGTCCGGAGGCTTTTCGCCTCTCTGGCGGGTGCGGCGAGATGCCGGCCCGTTTGTTCAGTCGCCGAGCCGCAAACCCGTCTCGGCATCGAAGATGTGGACGAGGTCCGCGTTCGGCTTGATCCGGATCGTCTCGCCGGGTTTCGGCAGGACGCGCTCGCGGAACACGCAGGTCAGGTCCTGTCCGCCCGCCCGTAGGGCGAGCAGCGTCTCGGAGCCGGTCGGCTCGACCACCACCACCTCGACCGGGAACCCCTCGGGCGCGACGGTGAAATGCTCCGGCCTGACGCCGAGGACGAGCGCCTTGCCTTCGACCCCCGGGGGGATGCGGTCGAGCGGAATGTCGAGGCCGGCATCCGTAACGAAGGAGAACTTGCCGTTGGCCCGCACGCGGCCGGAGATGAAGTTCATCGCCGGCGAGCCGATGAAGCCGGCCACGAAGAGGTTGTTCGGCCGGTCGTAGAGGTCGAGCGGCGCGCCGATCTGCTCGATGATGCCGTCATGCATGACGACGATCTTGTCGGCCATGGTCATGGCCTCGATCTGGTCGTGGGTGACGTAGACGGTCGTGGTCTTCAGGCGCTGGTGCAGTTCCTTGATCTCGGTCCGCATCGCCACCCGGAGCTTCGCGTCCAGGTTCGAGAGCGGCTCGTCGAAGAGGAAGACCTGCGGGTCGCGCACGATCGCCCGGCCCATCGCGACGCGCTGGCGCTGGCCGCCGGAGAGCTGGCGGGGGAAGCGGTCGAGCAGGGCGCCCAGGCCGAGGATGCCGGCGGCCTTCGCGACCCGGGACTGGATCTCCTCCTTGGGAGCCTTCCGGAGCTTCAGCGAGAAGGCCATGTTGTCCCGCACGGTCATGTGCGGGTAGAGCGCGTAATTCTGGAACACCATGGCGATGTCCCTCTCCTTCGGCGGCATGTCGTTGACGACGCGGTCGCCGATCCGGATCTCGCCGCCGGAGATATTCTCGAGCCCGGCGATCATGCGCAGAAGCGTCGACTTCCCGCAGCCGGAGGGGCCGACCAGGATCACGAATTCGCCGTCCCGGATGTCCACCGACACACCGTGAAGCACGTTCGTCGATCCGAACGCCTTGCGTACGTCGCGAATGCCTACCGAGGCCATGTTCCCTCCCGTGCCGCGCCTGATCTGGGTCAGGTTGAAGCCGGTCGTGACTAGCACGAGGCCGGGCCGGCGCACCAGCGCCGCCGCGTCATGCTTTCAGACGAGGCTTGGCCGCGGCAGGACGCTTGACTCTTCCGGTCCGCCGGGCGGAATCCCCGCATGGACGATCCCGACGAGCGGCAGCCGCTCCGCGCCTCTGCTGCGAGGATCGACGTCCAGTGCCTGTCCTGCGGCCGGCGCGGATCGCTCGACGGAGATGACGACCGGGTCGCCGACGCGCCGCTCGTCCATCTCACCCGACGGCTGAGATGCTCGGCTTGCGGCTCCCGCGCCGTGAAGGCGACGACGGTCCGGACTCCGGCGGATCTCGCCCGGTTGATGCGGGAGCGCATGGGCGGCGGCAGCTGATCCGCTCCGGCCACGTTTTCCCCTTCCCCCACGCGGCGCCGCGCCGCATGATCGTGCCGGGCCCGTGCCCGGGAGGAGTGCCGAATTGAAAGACGTCGAAATCCTGATGCTGTCGCCCATGATGCCGCTCATCATGGAGGGCATCGACAAGGCCTTCACCCTGCGCCGCGCCTGGCAGCAGCCCGACCCGGAGAGCTACATCCGCGAGGTTTCGTCGAGCATCCGTGGCCTTGCTCCCGGCGGCCATGCCCATATCGATGGGGCCATCTTCGACAAGCTGCCGAACCTCGAGATCGTGGCGAATATGGGCGTCGGCTACGACACGATCGACGCCAAGGAGGCGGGCCGGCGCGGCATCATCGTCACGAACACCCCGGACGTCCTGACGGAGGAGGTCGCCGATCTCGCGCTCGGGCTCCTGCTCGCGACCGTGCGCCACCTGCCGCAGGCCGACCGCCACCTCCGCGAGGGCAAGTGGCTGAAGGGGGCCTACCCGCTGACGCCGACGCTCCGCGGCCGCAAGGTCGGCATCCTGGGGCTCGGCCGGATCGGAAAGGCCATCGCGAAGCGGCTAGAAGGCTTCGATGTCGAGCTCTCCTATTACGGGCGCAGCGAACAGGCCGGCGTGCCGTACCGCTACGAGTCGACGCTGAAGGACCTCGCCGCGAAATGCGACGTCCTCCTCTGCGTCGCTCCCGGCGGGGTGGAGACGAACGGCATCGTCGGTGCCGAGGTCCTGAAGGCTCTCGGGCCGGACGG
Organism: uncultured Enterovirga sp.; assembly: GCF_964242715.1. NCBI lineage: Bacteria > Pseudomonadati > Pseudomonadota > Alphaproteobacteria > Hyphomicrobiales > Methylobacteriaceae > Enterovirga > uncultured Enterovirga sp. The sequence goes on along the minus strand of NZ_CAXTAZ010000066.1, from coordinate 6,092 downwards.
GATCTTGATCAATGTCGGGCGCGGCAGCGTGGTCGACGAGCCCGCGCTGGTCCGGGCGCTTCGGGACAAGACCATCCTGACGGCCGGTCTCGACGTCTTCGCCGACGAGCCCCGCGTTCCGGCCGAGCTGGTCGCCATGGACCACATCGTGCTCCTGCCGCATGTCGGCTCGGCCTCGGTCGAGACCCGGCGCGCCATGGGTCAGCTCGTCGTCGACAATCTCGTCTCGTGGTTCTCCGGCAAGGGCCCGGTGACGCCCGTGGCCGAGACGCCGTTCCGGGGTACGGCCTTCGCCTGATCCGCCGCGGCTCTCGCCCGGCGGCTTCAGCAAGATCCTCGACCACGATCGCGAGCCTTCGACGTGAGAACCATCGCCAAGGCCGCCCTTGTCGGGCTTGTGTTCGTAGCCGCGTCCGGGCCGGCCTCGGCCTACCGGTCGAGCCGGCCCAAGCTCGAGTTGCTGACGCCGTCGATCCTCCGCAAGGTCGTCGCCTGCTACCAGGCGGTCGAGCAGGCGGAGGATCGCGCGACCGGTGGCCGGTCCGAGGTCTACAAGGACAGGTTTCGGTTGAGGGATGCCGCGCTGGCCCGCTGTGGTTCCCGAAGACCGTGATCTGGCGCAACGCGGCCTATTCCGCCCGGATCGCCGCGAGCGACCTTGCCGGCGACGCCCCGCTGGACGAGCCCCGGGCCACGAACCGCGCGCTCGCGGCCCCGTTCAGGGCCGAACTCGCCCGGCTGTTTCCCGACGGCTGACCGACCCGCTGCCTAGCCCGGGACGCGGCCGCCGAGTTCCTCGTCGATATAGACCTGGATGATGTCGTCGAAGCTGCTCTCGGCCCGGAAGCCGAGGGCCTCGGCCCGTTTCGCGACGAAGCGCTCGGGCCAGCCTTTCACGATGTCGATCACGGTTTGGTCGGGCTCGCGCCGGATGCGGGCCACGACGGCATCGCCGGCGACCCGGCGGAGTGCCTCGATCTGTTCGCCGACCGTCACCGACAGGCCCGGCATGGTGAGGCTGCAGCGCTGGCCGAGCGGCGCGGTGTCCAGCGTCGCGGCATGAACCAGGAACTGGATCGCGGCCCGGGGCGAGGCATGCCAATGCCGCACCGTGTCGGCGACCGGCAGCACGGCCTCCTTGCCGTTCAGCGGCTCGCGGATGATGCCGGAGAAAAAGCCCGACGCGGCCTTGTTCGGAAGGCCCGGCCGCACGCAGATCGTGGGCAGCCGGATACCGATCCCGTCGAGGAAGCCGCGCCGCGAGTAATCCGCGAGCAGCAACTCGCCGATCGTCTTCTGCGTGCCGTAGCTGGTGAGCGGCGTGTGGTGGAATTCATCGCCGATCCCGTCATCCGGGAAGGGAGCGCCGAAGACTGCGATCGACGAGGTGAAGACGATCCGGGGCCGGTAGCCGGGATTGGAGCGCCGCACGGCCTCGAACAGGTTCCGGGTCGCGTCGAGATTGATCCGGTAGCCCTTCTCGAACTCGGCCTCGGCCTCGCCCGAGACGATCGCGGCCAAGTGGAAGATCGTGTCCGGCCGGTCCGCGACCAGGCGTTCCGTCTGGCCCGGCTGGGAGAGGTCGCCCGCCATCGTGCGGACCTCGAAGCCGACCCCCTCAGGTGCCTTCGGCGCCACGACGTCGAACAGCGTCATGCGCTCGATCCGCCGCCCTCCCAGGCTCCCTTCGCGGCTGAGCCGCTCGACGAGCTTGCGGCCGATCATGCCGGCCGCACCGAGGACGAGGATGTTCATGTTGGGCGGTTCTCCTGGCCTGCGCGCGGCCACATGGGCCGGTCGCGCCTATCGCTCACGTTTTCGTGAACGGCACAACCCGCGCCCGCCCACACTCACAAGGCAAAGCCGCCATCGGCGAGATGGACCTGCCCGGTCGTGTAGCTCGACTCGTCCGAGCCAAGATACACGGCCAGCCAGGCGATCTCGTCCGCCGTGCCGAGCCGGCCCATCGGCTGGCGGTCCACGAAGGCCTGCCGCACGGCGTCGATGCTCTGGCCCGAACTCTGAGCCTGGGCGTTGATGCGCTCGTCCAGCGAGGGCGACTGGATGGTGCCCGGGCAGATCGCATTGGCCCGTACGCCCTTTCGGATGAAATCGGCCGCGACCGCCTTGGTGAGACCGATCACGGCTGCCTTGGACGCGCCATAGACGTAGCGGTTCGGGATGCCCCGCACCGAGGACGCGCCCGACGCGATGTTCACGATCGAGCCGCCGCCCTTCTCCAGCATGCCGGGCAGGAAGGCCTTGATGCTCCGGTGCATCGATTTCACGTTGAGGTCGAAGGAGAAGTCCCAATCGGCCTCGGACGTCTCGAGCACGGTGCCGTGGAAAACGAAGCCGGCGGCATTGACCAGGATGTCGATGGGCCCGGCCTCCGCCGCCAGCGCCTCGACGGCCGGGGTGGAGCGCGCGTCGAGCGCACGCGTCTCGGCCGCGCCTATCCCGTCGAGCTTGGCCCGGTCGAGATCGGTCGCCCAGACGGTCGCACCTTCCCGGACGAAGAGCTCCGCGATGGCGCGCCCGATCCCCTGACCGGCCGCCGTCACCACGGCCGTCTTGCCTTCGAGCCGTCCCGCCATCCTCGTCTCCCGTCCTATTCGATATTCTTGACCATGTGGACGAGGCTGCGATCGGGCAGATCCTCGCTCCGCTCGACCGCATAGCCGCGCCGGCCATACCAGTCGATGTTCTTCTTGAGCGGCGCGCCGGTGAAGAGCCGGAGCGTGCCGAGGCCGAGCGCACGGGCGCGCGCCTCCGCGGCCGCGAGCAGCCGGCGCCCGATGCCGGCATTCTGCCGCGCCGGATCCGCCGAGACGCTCCAGATCACGAGGTGGTCCGGATGGGGTTCGAGGGCGAGTGCACCCACGAGCTGCCCCTCCTCCTCGTCGAGCCAGGTCTCGTAGCGTGCCAGCACCTCGTCAACGGGCGTGAGCAGCGGCACCGGCTCGACCCCGAGCTCCCGCCGGTTCCAGGCATAGGCCCGCTGCTGCAGCGCCTCGAAGGCGCGGGCGTCCTCGGGCTCGGCCCGCCGCAAGGCATGGCCCGGAATCGAGGTGGCATTCAGGGCCGAGAGGCTGAGGCGCTGCTGCCCGTGCTCGTCGAAATTGGTGGGATCGAGCCAGCGCTCGAACGCGTGCCGGCGCGCGGGCCATTCGGTGTCGAGCATCGAGAACCAGGCCGTGTCGCGGCTGCGGCCCTTCACGATCTTGTCGGCCCGGAACACCCCCTCGAAGCGGAAGCCGAGCCGCTCGGCGGCGCGGCGCGACGGGGCGTTTAGCGCGTTGCATTTCCACTCGTAACGCCGGTAGCCGAGCACCTCGAAGGCGTGCCGGGCCATCAGATACATCGCCTCGGTCGCGGCCGGGCTCCGCTGCAGCGTCGGCGTGAAAAGGATGTTGCCGACCTCGATCACCCGATGCTCGGGCTCGATCCGCATATAGGTCGCGTGGCCGACGGCCTCTCCGCTCGCGCGGTCGAGGATCGCCAGCATGAACGGGTCCTGGCCGGCCGCGACCGTCTCGAGATAGGCCCGAAACGAGGCTCCGCCCGGGAAGGGATGCGGGAAGAGGTAGAGCCACAGGGCCTCGTGGCCCGGACCATGCGCCGCCGCGAAGAGCGCCTCCGCATGCGCCGCGGGATCGACCGGAACCAGACTGACGTGACGACCCTCCAGGATCGTTGTCCGGTCGGGGCGCCGGGCCGGTGTCGCGTCGATTTCGGGCCCGATCGGAAGTCCGGTCGCCGGGTCTCGGACGGAGGTGGTCACGACGGGGCGTCCGGCCTTGCGCTCTGCCGCCCGGCGAGGTCGCGCCGGAAGAAGCCGTTCAGCTCGGCAAACGGCACAGTCCCGTCGAAACCCCGGAAACTGCCCTCCTCGGCGATCGCGTGGGCGGCCCGGATGAAGCCGGTCCAGGCGGCACGGGCGAGCGAGGACCCGACGCTGATGCGCCGAATGCCGAGCGCGGCCACATCGGCGACGGTGAGCCCGGTGTTCTGGCTCATCAGGAGATTGACCGGCCTCGGCGCGACGGCCTCGACCACGGCCCGGATCTCGTCCGCGCTCCGAAGACCCGGCGCGTAAAGTACGTCGGCGCCGGCCTCGGCATAGGCCTGGAGACGGCGAACCGATTCCGGGAGCGGGTCTGGATGGCCGACCAGGAAACACTCAGAGCGGGCGGTCAGGAGAACGCCGCCGCCGTCGCGATCCACGGCGTCCCTGGCGGCGCGAAGCCGGTCCAGCGCTTCACCGAGGTCGTAGAGGGGGCGCTCGCGCTCGCCGGTCGCGTCCTCGATCGAGAGCCCGGCAACGCCCGTCGCGCAGCAGAGCCGCACGCTCTCCGCGACGCCCTCTGCGTCCGAGGCGTAACCGGATTCGAAATCCGCGTTCACCGGAAGGTCGGTCGCGGCGACGATCTCGGCGATATGGGCGAGCGCCATGTCGCGCGGCACGGCTCCGTCGGTATCCGGCAGGGCGCGGCCGAAGGAGAAGCCGGACGAGGTGGTTGCGAGCGCCCGGAAACCGAGATGCAGGAGGTATCGCGCCGTGCCCGGCTCCCAGGGGTTCGGGATCACGAAACAGCCGCTCGTGTGCAGAGCCCGGAAGGCGGCGCGGCGGGCCGCCCAGGGCTCGGAAGGAGGCACGGATCCGTTCATCCGCGACGTTTCACGCCCCTTTGCGGGTCAGGGCAAGCCTTTTTCGCCGATCCGACCGCGCGCCGGCGCGAGGGCCGTCCCGTCTCGTTGCGGAGGTCCGGACCGCTTCTTGGTCCGCCTAGAACCGGTCCGGGAGGTTCACCACGGCGTCGGCGACGCTGCCCGCGGCTTCACGGATTTGCCGACCGGTCGGCACGAACCCCGGCAGGGGCATGCCGAAGATTTCGGCCCGTTCCGGGGCCGGTTGCTCAGGCGCCGAAGCCGCTGCTCCGGCCGGAATTGCCGGGCCGGGCGCCGCGGGCCGAGCCCGCTGCAAGGTGGCGACGCGCTCGAGGCTGGCCGGCGCGGGCTGCCGGGCGGCCGGACGCGCCGGCGGAAGGGGAGGCGCCCCGGCCGTGGGCGAGGCCGCGGGCTGCACCGGCGCCGGGGACCGAGCGGCGGTCGCGACCGGCGAAGCCGGCAGGGCCTCCTCCGTCGGGGCAGCGGCGGCCTCGACCGGGTCGGTGCCGACCAGTACGCTGGAGGGCACAGTCCGTCTCGCATCGGGAACCGACCTGTCCGCCGAAGCAATGCCGCGCTCGGGAGCCGGAGCCGCGGTCACGACCGGATCGGCGGGCCGAGCCGCGTCCCGAAGGTTGGAGGACGGCGCCGTAGAGGGCACGAGCGGAGCGCCGAGGCTCGGGCGCAATTGAATGCTCGCGGCCGTCGATGCCATCGCCTTCGCGTTGGCGGCCACGATGTCGGGCCCGGGGGAAGCGGCGGCGGCGGGAGCCAGCGCCGGGGGTGGCGCAGAGACCGTGCGTACCCGGCGAGGCTCGGGATCGGCCGGTTCGAGGCGAGGAGCAGCAGGCGCGCCGGAGGCGGGGGTCGACCGGGCGCCGGCGAGCGCGGGCACGCCGTTCCGGATCTCCGGCATCTCGGCGATCGGACCCATGCGGACGGACGAGATGCGACGCGGTGCCGCCCGATCGAACCAGGTCCAAGCTCCGAAGGCGACGCCGGCCATGGCCATGATGCCGAGCGAGGCCGCGAGCACGACCGTGTGGCGCGGCGCCGGACGGTCGAGCGAGCGGATATCGGCAGGATCGAGAATCGGACTGGTCGTCTCTGACGTCATGGACGCCCCGGGAAACTGGGTGGAGGCGATAACCTAAGGCCTGAATCAGGCGTCAACATGTCGGGCTTTGCTCGCGGCCGGCTCGATTGCGCCTCTTCGGATCGACGAGGTTCGGGCGATGCCGTTTGCAGAGACTTGGGCAGCACGCCGTCGCGGAGTAGGGTCGCGCCTGCCAAGCGTCGCGCGAGCGACGGGCGGCCCTCGTCCTGTGCGACACACAGAACGGGCCTGTAGCTCAATGGTTAGAGCCGGCCGCTCATAACGGTCTGGTTGCAGGTTCGAGTCCTGCCGGGCCCACCACGCA
>NZ_CAXTAZ010000065.1:0-24979 GCF_964242715.1 uncultured Enterovirga sp. | reverse complement strand
CTCAGGCGCGATCAAGCATCGCGAGTTCGCCATGGCGTCGGGCGAGATGAGCCGGAGCGAGTTCACGGCCTTCCTGCTAACCGCGTTCGAGCGGCTGGTGGAGGCGAGCCTCGACGGCTCTATCCACTACGTCTGCATGGACTGGCGGCACATGGCCGAGATGCTGGCGGCCGGAGAAGGCGTGTTCTCCGAGCTCAAGAACCTGATCGTCTGGGCCAAGGACAACGGCGGCATGGGGACCTTTTACCGGTCGCGGCACGAGCTCGTCTTCGCCTTCAAGAACGGGACGGGGCCTCACACCAACACCTTCGAGCTCGGCCAGCACGGGCGTCACCGCACGAATGTGTGGAGCTACAGGGGCGTCAACACCTTCCGGCCTGGCCGCATGGACGAGCTGGCCCTGCACCCGACCGTGAAGCCCGTGCAGATGATCGCCGACGCCATCAAGGACGTCTCCGGGCGCGGCGAGATCGTGCTGGACCTGTTCGGCGGCTCCGGCTCGACCCTGATCGCTGCGCACAAGACCGGCCGGCGCGCATTCCTGTGCGAGTTGGACCCCGTCTATTGCGACTGCATCCTGCGTCGGTGGGAGCATTATGCCGGCGACGACGCCGTGCTGATCGCTTGCGGGCTGGACGACCGTCCTGCCCTGAAGGCCGCGGCATGAGCACGGACGACGATCACCCCCGATCGCTATCCGGGCGGCCTCGTACCGGCTACGAAGTGGGCTATGCCAAGCCGCCGGTCGCGACCAGGTTCACCCCCGGACGATCCGGCAACCCGAAGGGACGGCCGCGCGGGTCGAAGAAGCGGCCCCTGCCCGAGCCAGGCCTGAACGAGGAGCGGCTGAAGGCCATCATCCTCGAGGAGGCCTACCGAACCGTGCAGGTGAACGACGCCTCGGGTCCCCTCTCCATCTCGATGGCCCAGGCGGTCGTGCGTTCGCTCGCCGTCAACGCCGCCAAGGGACTCCAGCGCTCGCAGCGGCTGTTCACCGAGCTCCTCGCCACGACTGAACGCGACCGCAAGCGTCTGAGCGACGAGTGGCTCGACGTCGCCATGACCTACAAGATCGAGTGGGACCGCGAACTCGAGCGTCGCAAGGCCCTCGGGATCACCGGGCCCGAGCCGCTGCCCCACCCCGACCACGTCGTCATCGACATGCGGGCAGGCACTGCCGCGATCCGTGGCCCCTCCACCAAGGAGGAGAAAGCCAAGTGGGACGAACTTGCCGCCCGCAAGGCTGAGTTCGAGGGGGAGCTTCAGGAGTTCGAAGAGATGCTCAGGAAGCCACGCTGTCGGAACCGAGACGTCATCCGGCTCGAGATCGAGCGGACCAGGAAGGTGCTCAGTATTTTTGGACGCGCTGGGCTTTAAATCACTAGATGAAAGGCGGCTCGGGCTGACCCTGCCGCTTAAACCGGCCGTTGGCAGTCCTTCTCAGCATGGGGAAAAGCCGTCGCGCGTCTGTGACCTGACTTCCTCGATCGGGCTGCCATAGAGCGCCACCGGCCGGGCCCGTTTGAGCACGGTTCGGCTCTCGCCTTCGCCGATCAGGCCTCCGCCGCGGATCATGGCGACGTCGTCGGCGTAGCGAAACGCGAGGTTCGGGTCGTGGGTGGTGAATAGGGCGGCGAGGCCCGAGGAGGCGAGCGCCCGCCCCTCGGCGAGAACGCGGCCCTGGTTGCCGAGTCGCCCTGACCAAGGATTCCTTTCAACGCCAAGGCGGGCGCGGACTCATAACCAGTAGCTGACGGTCGCGGCGATGCAGACTGCAGCGAGGTAGGTGACTGAGAGGCGGTCGTATCTTGTGGCACCCGCCGCCAGTCCTTGAGCCGGCAGAACATGCGCTCGATGGCGTTTCGCTGGCGGTAGAGCACGGGAGAGAACGGCGGCTTCCAGCGACGATTGATCTTGGGAGGGATGTTGGGTGCTGCACCTGTTGCCTCGAGCAAAGAGGCTCCGGCGGTGCAGTCGGCGACGTTGCCGCCGGTCAGCAGGAAGGCGATCGGGCGGCAGAGCCGGTCGGTCAGGGCGTGGATCTTGGTCGTGCGGCCTCCACGCGAGCGGCCAATCGCCTGAGTGTTCTCCCCCCTTTTGCGCCTGAGGCCGAGCGGTGCGCTTTCACGGCCAAACTGTCGATCAGCACCTGGGCCGGCGGTCCGCCTGCCGTCGCGAGGTCATGGAAGAGCCGAACCCAAACTCCCTTGATCGTCCAGCGAATGAAGCGGTTGTAGAGCGTCTTTCTCGGCCCGTAATCCTCCGGCGCGTCGACCCAGCGTCCGCCTGACTTGAGGACGTGGATAATGCCGCTGATCACCCGGCGGTCATCGACCCGAGGCTTGCCCCGCGTTGTCGTCGGCAGATGCGGAGCGATCTTCGGGAACTGCTCGTCAGACAGCCAGAAATGATCCCGATTCATGAGCCCCTCCCGTGAGCCCGTGAATCACAAAATCACACCACAGCAAACCAGTTAATGGGTCCGGACCCTAAGTCTGTCGGCCCCCCTTCCTCTCGAACTGTGAGCGCTCATACTCGGACAGATCGAACTCCGTCATCGGCAGCTCGATCATGAACCGTTCGGCAATCTCCGTGAGCACGATGTCAGGCCGGACCCGTGCGACGTAGCCATAGTCGATCGTGTTAGCCCAGACGAAGTGCACTTCCCGAAACGTTTCCGCCAGGAAGCCGATCAGGCGACCCACGTTCTCCGTGTAGACATGGCTCGTGTACGAGTCCCCGAACACCATGAGGGTCCGTGGGTCAGCGTCAGTGGCACCCGTACGGTAGACTGTGAGCGATGCGGTCCCGCTGGCGTGAACGGCACCCGCGGCCTCAAAATGCCGAACGAGCCGGTTCGCGTGAACCATGTCGCTCAAGCGGGGATAGCGCCAGCTCTCGCCCATCTCCGCACGCGGCGGATCGAGCTTCATCCCGAGGTCGCCAGTCACAACGTCCACATGGCGCGTCTCATGCGCGGCGAGTGCGGTGTAGGGGCTGGCTCCGGCCTTCCGACAGATCGCCTCGTAAGCAAGGTGGCATCCCGCAAAGGACCAGTGGCTGTCCGTGCGGAGGTAGAGCTGGATGTCCTCACGCCGGCTACGGAACAGCGACTGGAGGTCGATGTGAGCGTCTCGTGCGGAGGAGGTTTCCAATGCCTGAGCAATCTGCGTGGCCGGCGAGGCCGCCACATCGATCCGAAGGCCGTCGAGACGGTCGTCATAGACAGCGATCTTCTCGGGCACGACGAGATTGAGGTAGCGCGCGCCAAGTTCCCCGCAGCGCCGGTGACGGTCTTCGTGCAGGCCCTTCCAATCCGCCAGCAACTCCGGCGACAGACCACCCGAGCTGTACTGCCTCAGGACGTCGTTGCGTCCGCCGACAAGAAACAGCCATCCGTCCCGGCCAATGTGCACGGTCTCAAGATCGCCCTTGTCCATCGGATCCTCGGCCCTCAAACTCCGCAGGCTGTCTTCACACCGGATGCTGCTGCTAGCCAATTCCCTGCCGGAATTCAAACTGACGCACTACCCGGCACTTGGAATCCGGCCGAGCGCCTGTCGAACTCGGCCTCGTCCTCGCTCGCGCCAGCCTTGCGCGCGACCTCTATAAACCGGCGGCGCTGTTGCTCGGGCGTCAGCTTCTCCGCGCCGAGCTTGCCGGCCTTCGCCTTGCGGGCGGCTTCCCTTGTAGCGCTCGGATTGTGCATGGTCGGAAGCTTCGGCATGGAATGTGGCTCTTTGTGCACAGGCATCCGGTAATTCAAATTAGCGAATCGAGCCACGTTGATCCTGGGCCTAACTCACGCGCCCTATTTCGCTTTCGGCACGCGCCGCTTGTCACCTTCCGCGAGATTGTCAGGCGGCTTACCGGACGTTGTGATTCGGCGGCACCGCTGATCCAGGCCAGCGTTGGTGCTGTCCGTACTTTATCTGATCGTCCCCTGGCGGACGCACCTCTGATACCCCCTTGCGGTCGAGGATGGTGCTTGGTGGCGAAGTCGAGGCGAGAGGTCACGCCCCGAGTATCCTAAACTTTTGAAGTTGCGTCGAAATCCAATGGCGTCTCGACGTCTGGCGCCCGCGCTAGGATGAAGCGCCATCGGCTCCATCCAAAAAAGTTTCAATTCTCGTCGTTTTTTTTAAACAAAGTTTAGCCCGCGAGAAGGGCGGAAACAATTTTTTTGGCTTGTCACGCGAACCAATTTGACTAGATTGCGCTCAGCTATCACCATAGCTTGCAGGAGGACGATCTTGACTTATAGCTCCTTTCGGCTGAACAACGACATACCAACCCCGTCCACGGATGAGCCTCGCGCTATCGACCTGCAGGCGGGCCGACGTGCATTCATTCGAAGCGTCGGGCTCGGTGTGGCCGGCGCAGCCCTTTTTGCGGGCGCGGGATCGACGACCGCCCAGGCACAGGCTGCCGTCAATGACGTGAACATCTTTAACTTCGCCCTGAACACGGAGTATCTCGAGGCCGAGTTCTACACCCGAGCGGCTTTCGGCCAGGGATTGCTCGACGCCGACGTGACGGGTACCGGTACGTTGGGCCCCGTCGCTGGCGGCCGTCAGGTCCCCTTCGCTGACCCTACCGTGCGGAAGCTGGCGGTCGAACTCGCCAATGATGAACTCGCGCATGTCCGCACTCTGCGCAACGCTCTCGGCAGCAACAGGGTCGCACGCCCGGCGATCGATCTTGGGCTGAGCTTCACGCTCGCGGCTCGTGCAGCTGGCCTGGCCGGTCCAAACGAAGTGTTCGACGCCTTCGCCAACGATCAGAACTTTCTGCTGGCGTCATTCCTCTTCGAGGACGTCGGGGTGACCGCCTATGGCGGTGCCGCGCCGCTGATCACCGACAAGGCAAACCTCGCTGGCGCCGCAGGTATCCTGGCTGTCGAAGCGTACCACGCCGGTGCCATCCGTGCGCTGCTTTATCAAAGGGGACTGATGGAGCAGGCCGGCCGAATTTCGGCAGCGCGCGACTCTCTCGACGGAACGACGACCCTCGACCAAGGCATCGGCGATAGCCCGACGATCAACATCACGCCGACCGATGTGGACGGTGTAGCCTATCGTCGGACGTTCACGCAGGTTCTGAACGTCCTTTATCTGAACCCGAACACTCAGCCGTCGGGCTTTTTCCCGAACGGCCTGAACGGCGCGCTTCGGTAATCGCAGTCGTATCACAGGCGGGGCGGCCGTTTTCCGGCATGCCCCGCCTTCGGTGAGATGCCAAGCCTAGCAACCACAGCTTGTCTCAAGACCGTAGCGGGCCTGCGCGGGCCGCCGCGTCCGATTGTCACTTTCAATTGGCTTCGAACGTGTTGCCATTGTTCGAGAACAATGTGTGGCGGTGCGGCAAGCCGACGATGAAGTCCTCGTCGCTGTATGACTCGGCGCGGAAACGGCGCGTGGGGCGTGCACCGAAGAAGAGCGCATCGCCACACCGGGCCAGCGCGGGCGGGGTTGCTGGAGGAGGGCGCACCGCGGACGGACGGGGCCTAGCTTAACGGGGCCTTATCCAAGTCCCCCGTATCTTCTCGCGATGCAGCGGTCCTTGACGTGTCAGACTTTCGGATCCTTGACCGTCGTCGGCCTGTTCGCCCTGTCCGAGGCCGGGTGCAGGCTTCTGGCGACATATCCCGGGTCCGCGTTCGCGTGGTATCTGAACATCCACGTATTCCGCGTGTTCGAGCAGGCCCGCATCGCGGCGTCGCCGCTCAAAACCCTGTTCCATCCTAATGCCCTGGCGATCTCGATTGTTATTCTGGGGGCCATCGTCGTCGCAAGGTGGGCGGAGCAACGCTTCGTGGTGGCTGCGTTTGCCAATGTCAGCTTCGTAGGCGCGGTCGCGCTGGCCTACACGGCATGGATGGGAACGCGAACCTCCCGTTCCGTATCGCTGCCAGGGTTCGCGCTGGACGAGGGTCTCGATACGATCATGGTGATAGTCATGCTGGCGGCGTCGTCGGTCGCCGCCCTGGTCTCGCATCTGTCGTTCCTGGGCGCGATCCGGGACACGCTGGGCGGACACTCCCCTGAACCGGACGGGGCTCTCCCGTCGGCTCGCTGACAAATGGCGGGGCGGTGGGGGCTCCCGTCGATGCTCCTCCCGGTCGTCGTCGTCCTGGCCGCCCCGCCGGTCGCTGGCCACGACGTGACTTTTCGGGCCGGTGGCCGGGGTTGGGTATACGAAACCTTCGGGGGCGACGTGGCCGTGTTGCGGGCGCCCGTCGGCCCGGCTGGTACGGTCGGCTCAGCCGGCGCGGGCGGCGATGAGGTCGCCTGGCTGTTGTCCTGCTCGGGGCAGGATCGACGCGTGCGCCTGTCCTTTCCCCGCCCGATCGCCGGGGCCGGCGAAACGACGGGTTCTCTGCTGCTCCGGCCGGCCGGCGTGCCCAACCGACCGCCCAGGGCGCTCGTCTCCCGCTTCGGGATGGCCGACCCCTCGACTCTTGTAATCGGCCGGACAGAATCGTTTCCGCTCGACGCGGTGTTCGCAATCGGCAACATGCTCGAACGCCGCCCTTCCAGCCTCGAGATCGTAGTAGGCTTCGGGCGCGATCCGGTCTCTCTCAACCGCCTGCAGCCCTATCGCGTAGCGCTGTCGTTCGAACCCCATGACAACGCCGTAATTGGTCATTTTCTCACCGCCTGCGGTCGTGCCAGTCTCGGGCGCGCCGAATAGGGCCGGAGCTTTCGAGTGGATGCGACGCAGACCGATCAGATGAGGGCAGCGAGGCCGGCCCCTCGGGCAAGGCTCGCGTCGGCCGTGCGACCGCTGTCCTGCGGCCCGCGCCGCGCCGCGACCGTCGGGGCCATCCTGCTCCTGGCAGGCTGCCAATCTCCCCTCAGCCCGGACGCGACGTTCCCAGTGGCCATCGAGACGGCGGTTGTGGCATCGAACGAGTTGCACCGGCTCGGGACGCAGGACCTCGAAGCGGGTAACAGCGGCCTCGCGGAGCGGCATTTCCGGGAGGCCGTCGAGCAGAACGGCGATGATGCCGCGTCCTGGATCGGGTTAGCTGCGGCCTACGACAATCTCGGGAGGTTCGACCTCGCGGACAGAGCCTACGCTCAGGCGATAAGGCTGAACGGCGAGACGCTGACGATCCTGAACAATGTCGGATATTCCTATCTCCTGCGCGGAGATCGGGCCCGTGCTCTCTCCCGGTTCCAGCACGCGCTCGGCTTGTACCCGGGCAACCCGATCCTGCTGAACAATCTTAAGATGGTGCGGACCGGCGAGCGGCCCAATCGTGGCAGGTTGCCCTGATTCGCGTCCCGGCCACCGTGGAATATTGTCTCGAGGTTGTCTGGATCCGGGACAAAGCGCCATGCCCCGCCCATTGATCACCAACAGCACGTCATTTCGATGCGGCTGCGAGCATTCTGGCGGTCGAGGCGTACCGCGCTTGGGGCCAGTCTTACCGTGCTCTACGGCATAGGTTTGATGGAACAGGCCGGTGAACGGCATCCTGCGCTAGACTAGCCGACACGGGCCCGGGCGTCACATTACCCGGGTTTCCGACGCCGCCTTCGCTCCCGGCGAATCCCGGTGCCGGCGTTTGAATGTTCGGAGAAGACAAGACCGGCCCATCGAAACACCTCGCGCGGCATGCGTTGCCCCTTCGGTTCACTCGGCTCCTACCAGTTGGACGATGTGTCTGAGTTTGCCGTCATCGGCGGTAGGCTCCACCATGCGGATGAATTCGACCAGCATGGCGCCCGCCTCGGCCGGCTCGGTCAGGAAGACCTTCGCGACCCGCCGGGACAACCGGGCGGCCGTGGCCGTGGCGGGGAAGGCCCCGCAATCCGATACGGAGAGATACAGAATGCGCCGCCGCGCCTGCACGGCCGGCCGGCTGCCCAGGTAGCAGATCGGGAAAGCGTTCTCTCGACGGAGGGCGAGCGAGCCAGCCGACGGGCCGCCCGTCGGCATGGTAGCGCGCGCCGGGCCGAGGCCGCGGGTATCGACGGGGCTGGTTTCCGTCTCCCGCGTCAGCCCGAGTTCCCGCAGGTAGAGGTCATAGCGCGTCGGCGACGAGCGCAGACGATCCTGGACGACGAGCCCCTTGTCGGCATGATTCCAAGCTAGGTACTCGTCAAGCGCCGTTGCGAACGCAACGCCCGTGCCGCCGATCGCCGGACTCGTCCTCCAGTCCCCGGCGCCCTGGTTCCAAAGGCCCGAGAGCTTGAAGCCGCGATAAGCCTGGTCTCGCGGGAGGCTGTAGGGCGGCCATATATCCCCGCCCTGCGGTGCGGACTGGCACGTATCCAGATGCCTCCCCTGGATAACGTTCGGGGCCGGCGGATAGAGGGCGATGTCGGCCGGGATCGGTCCGGTCTGGCCCGCATAGCGGTCGAACCGGACGTTCACGGCCTCGTCGAACTCAGGGGCGGCGACGTTCGTCCGGAGGCGGACCGCGTCGGCGTAGCAGAAGGCCGGCTCGTCGCTCGCGAGGTCTCGCATCGCGTCGCGCGCCCCCGCCGCATCGGGACGGTCGAGCAGCGCGACCGATCCGTCGACGAGGTTGCCGTCCATGCGCAGGAGGTATTGGCGTCCTGGCCGCGCGATCGCCACGAAGGCACCCGGATCCGCTTGGCAGAGGACGAGCGGTGTGACGTCGCAAGCGTAATGCTGCGACTCAGCGATCGCCCGCCGACGGATCGGCGTTGCGCGCACACCCACGATCTGCAGCAGGCTGGCAGTCAGCGACGTCTCCGCGGTCGTGACCTCGACGAAGGCTGCATCCGCGCTCGCATCGTCGGACAGGGTGTAGGTCGCGCTGCCGCGCAATGGGTCGAGGCCGGCCGCGAACCGGAAGCTCAGGCTGACCCCAGGTCGGTCCGGCGCCGGACCGTTTGTGAGCGCCAACGCGGCCGCGCGGGCCCGCGGAATGGCTCCGGTGGAGCGGTCGAGACGGCTCGCGGCCGCGAGCGCCGCCGCATCCGCCTTCTGGGCGAGCTCGGTGTCGAGGGTGAGGAAACGCACACCATCGAGCGCCAGTGCCACGAGGCCGATCAGGGCCGGTACGGCGACCGCCAGGAAGACCAGGACGAACCCGGATTCGTCCCGCCGGAACCCGCGCCCGAAGCCGCGGAGGCGTCCCGCCGACCGCCTCACCGGGTCGCCAGGCTCTCGCCCGGCTGCCGGGCGGAGGCGCGGATCGGCAGCGTGTCGCCCAGCAGCTGCCCGAGCAGCAGCGGGCGGTAGGCGACCCTCACGAGCGTCACGCCGACATCGACCGGCACCGGGACCGGCCGCTGCACGTAGCCGAGCCCGTTCGTCGTGTAGGACACACGGATGTTCTCGAGTTTCAGGTTCGGCATCACGGCCCGCATGGCGGCCAGGACGGGTGCGAGGCGCGCGGCCGAGAACCTGAATCGGCAGGGGCTGCCCGTGCAGCGGCAGCCGTCCGCTACGTCGCACACAACCGAGAATACAGGACAGGCGCTGACCCCGCCGGGCTCCGGGAAGCATCGTCGGCCGGGCGAGAGGCCGTCCCAGTAGGTGGCGCTCTCGGCCGGGTCGAGCCCGGGCCCGACCGCCACCGCGTCGGACAGGACAGCCCTCCGCACACCGAGCTGGACCGCCTTGGCGGACAGGCCGGACGTCCACCCGTAAAGGCTGATCTCTATCAACCCGAACAGCAGGAGCAGCATGACCGGGAGCAGCAGCGCGGCCTCGATGAGCGCCGCACCGCCCTCGTGGCGGGCGAGTTCAGTCCGCAATGCGCGGCTCCTGATGGCTCGCCACGAGCGTGAGGCCCGGCCCGAAGCCGACGGTTCGCAGGAGTTCGAACCGGAACGGGACGTCGGCCCGCATCGTGACGATTCCCGCCCCGGGATCGAAGGTCGGCGTGATCCGGATGGCGGCGGGCGCGAGGCCGGTCGCACCGACGATCTGGTCGCGCGTTTCCGAGACGGCCCGGGCGGCACCCAGCGAGCACTCGGCGCGGCATGTCGGGTCCGGGACCCTGGCCAGATAGCGCGCACCGCCCCGCACAGCGTTCGCCATCGCGTGCCGGACCAGGAGGGCGCGACCGAGTTCGAACGAGCCTGCCACGAGAGCGAGCAGGATGGGCAGTACGAGGGCGAATTCGAGGATTGCCGCGCCCTCCTCCTGCCGGCAACAACGCGCGAGCCAGGGTCGGCACGTCAGGCCGGGTGTCTCGGGGGCTCCGCTCATGTCAGCGCTCCACAACGCTCAGGACCTTGAGCACGGCCGGCGCCAGGATGGCGATAAGGACGACCGGGAAGATAAACAATCCGAGCGGAAGGGTCAGTTTCGGCGGTAGCGCGGCAGCCGTTTCCTCGGCGCGGGACATGCGCTTGTCCCGCATCTCGTCCGAGAACGTCGTTAGCGCCTGGGCGACGTCCGTTCCGAGCTCGATCGTCTGACGCAGGAGAGCCGCGAAGGAGCGCGCCTCGCGCAGCCCCAGGCGATCGGCCAGCGCCCGCAACGCGTCCGGCGTGCTTTTGCCGGCCCTCATCTCGCCGGTCATGAGATCGAGATTGGCCCGAAAGGCTTGGTCGGACTCGCCCAGCTCCCGCGCGGCGCGATCTAGGGCCGCCTCCAGGCTCAGCCCGGCATTGATGCACACCACAAGCATGTCGAGGAAGTCCGGGAAGGTCTGCCGGTACTCCATCTCAAGGCGGCGGCGGCGCCGACTGAGATAAGCGCGCGGCAGCACATACGCGGTCGCCGCCAGCGCGAGCGCGAGCGCGATCCGCTCGGTCACGCCCCAGGTTCCGCCTAACGCCGGGATGACGACGCCCCCGGCCACCGGCAAAGCAACCAGGAGCGCCAGCCTGGCGGCCGCATAGCCGGTCACCGCCGAGAGGCCGAAGAACCCGGCCTGGACGAGTTCGGGACGGATCACGCGCTGGGCGTCCAGTCCCAGGCCGAGGCGGGCCGGGTCGAGGGCCCTCGCGCTCGGGGCGGAGTCGAGCGGCGGCACGTCGCCGCCGTCTTGCGCGACCAGGGTCTTGTGGCGGCGGCGGACCCGCTCCCTACGGTCCAGTGCGCCCATCCCCCACAGGACGAGCAGCATCGCGCTGGCAAAGACCATGATGCTGGCCATGGACAGCACGACGACGCTGCCGCCCATCGGTCAGACCTTGAAGTTTACGAGGCGGTAGATAATCAGATTGCCGACTACGAGCATCGCGAGACAGACCGACATGACCGGAACCGAGGACGGGCTCGCCCAGAAGTCGGTGTAGTAGGACGCGCTCACCACGTTGATCAGCCCGAACAGCGCGACAGGCATCACGCTGAGCGCATAGCCGCTGAAGCGGCCCTCGGCCGAGAGCGCACGGATGCGACGGGCGAGACGGAAGCGGTCCCGCAGCAACCGGGACAGGCGATACAGGATCTCTCCGAGATTGCCGCCGGTCTGGTGGGCGATCGCAATGGCGGCTACGAAAAACCGGAGTTCGGGGTAGCCGACGCGCTGATGCAATGTATCCATTGCGTCCGTGAGACTCCGGCCGTAATTGACCTCGTCGACCACGAGCGCGAATTCTGGCCCGGCCGGCTCAGGCATCTCCCGCGCGACCAGCATGAGCGACATCGCGAGGGGATGCCCTGCCCGCAGGCTCCTCACAATGACGTCGATGACCTCGGGCAGCTGCTCGCCGAACCGCGCCATCCGACGGGCCCGCTGGATGCGCAGCCAGAGCCAGGCCAGCAACGCCGCGCCGAGGATCGCGGCGACGAGCCGCAGGCTCCTGTCGGCCACCGGAAGAAGCATGTACAGCGCGATCACGAGACTCAGCGCGATTAGCGCCCAGGCCGGACCGGACAGCGTCAGGCCCGATTGCACGACCAGCTTGGCGAGGCTCCTGGCGGGTGCAGACCCGCCGAAACGGCCCGTGCGACGGCGCAGCGTGTCCGACGGCTCCGGGGCGGCA
Source organism: uncultured Enterovirga sp. (assembly GCF_964242715.1). Classification (NCBI taxonomy): domain Bacteria; kingdom Pseudomonadati; phylum Pseudomonadota; class Alphaproteobacteria; order Hyphomicrobiales; family Methylobacteriaceae; genus Enterovirga; species uncultured Enterovirga sp. The sequence continues at coordinate 13,055 of NZ_CAXTAZ010000065.1, read as the reverse complement.
GCGACCTCTAGCGAGTCGACGCGGCGGCGCTTCTGCCGATTGCTGGCGGCAGCGCGTCCGACCCCTTGCTGCACCCCGTACGCCGCCACCGAGACGAGCAGGAAAACCAGGAGGTAGAGCACCCAGGGCTCGCTCATGGCCGGCTCTCAGAGCGCGACGCGCGGATCGAAGGCCTGAGCAGGCAAATCAATTCCCCGCGCCTTCAGTTCGGTCATGAAGCGGGGACGGATGCCGGTCGCGCGGTACTGGCCCACAACCTGGTCGCCCTCGTCTACGGCTTCGCGCATGAACCGGTAGATCTCCTGCATCTGGATGACGTCGCCCTCCATCCCGGTCACTTCCGCGATGCTCGTCACGCGGCGGCGTCCATCCGTCATCCGCTGCAGCTGCAGGACGAGTTGGATCCCCGAGGCGATCTGGCTACGGATCGAGGCCGCCGACATCGAGGCTGCGGACATGCCGATCATCTGCTCGATGCGGCTCAGCGCATCGCGGGGCGTGTTCGCGTGTACGGTCGTCATCGATCCTTCGTGCCCGGTATTCATGGCTTGGAGCATGTCGAAGGCTTCCTCGCCCCGACACTCGCCCAGGATGATGCGGTCGGGACGCATCCGAAGCGCGTTCTTCAGGAGTTCGCGCTGGCGGATCTCGCCCCGGCCTTCGACGCTCGGCGGACGCGTCTCTAGGCGCGCAACGTGCGGTTGCTGAAGTTGAAGTTCGGCCGCGTCTTCGATCGTGATCAGGCGCTCCCGGGGCCAGATGTAGGACGACAGAGCGTTCAGCATCGTGGTCTTGCCGGAGCCCGTCCCGCCGGACACGACCAGTGAAACCCGACCCCGGACGGCCGCCTTCAGCAGGTCGGCCATCATCGGTCGCAGCGTGCCGAGTTCGACGAGGCGATCCATGGAGATCGGCTGCTTAGAGAACTTTCGGATCGACACGAGCGGGCCGTCGACCGCCACTGGACGGATCGCGACGTTCACCCGGGACCCGTCCGGGAGCCGCGCATCCACCATCGGCGAGGATTCGTCGACCCGTCGGCCAACCGACGCGACCATCTTGTTGACGATACGCAGGAGGTGCACCTCGTCCTTGAACCGGACCGGGCTGAGCTCAAGCTGTCCGTTACGCTCGACATAGACGGACATGTGGGCGTTCACCAGGATGTCCGTGATAGTCGGATCCTTGAGCAGCGGCTCGATCGGCCCTAGACCCACCATCTCGTCGAGGACCTCGGCCGAGAAAGTTTCAAGCTCCCGCTGATTGAGCGCGAGCCGCTCGCGCACGGCATGTTCGGCCACGAACCGGCCGACTTGCCGGGCCAGGTCGTCGGCTGAGATCCTGTCGATGAGGGAGAGGTTGAACTCGTCGATAATCCGGCCGTGCAGCTTGACTTTGGCATCGATCAGCGCCGCATTCGCGACCGCCTCGGGAGGGACGACGGGCGGCTCGACGCGATCGGCGGTTCTCTTCTCGTCCTGGCGCGCGGGTGCGGCCGGCAAAGGCATCCGCCACCGGTCGGACAGGCCCGGCTTCACGAGGCCGCTCCCACGCCGGCGGGAACAGACCGCGCGACCGGGAGGACCGTGGCCACTTGGTCGACCCAATCTGCCACTTGCCGCAGGTCGCGGCTGATCCGCGCGTTGGGTGCGATTTCGAGGATCGACTGACCGACGTCGAGCGCCTCGGCCGCGGAGACGTCGTCGCGGCGAACGTAGAACACCCGCCGGGCTCCAAGCGCGCGCTCGATCACGGCCCGGCGGGCGACGCGCCCGAACACGTCCGTCTCGGTGCGGACCACGGCAGCCGCGACCTTACCGGCCGGGACCGACACGCTCTCAAGATGGGCGAGGCTCCCGGCGAGCTTCCGCAAGGCCGGCACGCTATCGCCGCCCGTGACCACCACGACGTCGGAGCCCCGAAGCAAGGCGTCCGTCCAGGGGAGCCAATAGGCCGGCAGGTCGAACACGAGCGCGTCGTAGCGGGTCGAAATCGCGTCAATGACCGTGAAGATTGTCTCCGGCTTGACCGTGTCGATGCCGATCCGACGCATCGGGATCGCGAAGACGTCCAGCCCTTTCGAGTGCTTGCTGGTGAAGACGTCCACCAGCTGTTGGTCCAGGCGATCGGGCCGCTCCACGATCTCGGACAGATCAAAGCGGGGCTCGACGTCGAGCGCGTCAGCGACCGTGCCGCCCTGAACATTGAGGTCCAAGAGGGCAATGCGTGCGTTGCGCCGCTTGCGACTCATCGACAGGTGGATCGCGGTCTCGATCGCAAGGGTCGTGTTGCCGACCCCGCCCTTGCTGGGCAGGAAGCCGATGATCTTGGCCGAGCCGGTGCGATCCTCGGCGGCGTCCAGCCGCGCCACGAGGCTCCTCAATTCGTCCCGATAGTCGCTCCAGGGCATCCAGTCGGCGGACCCCGTCCGGACGAGGCGCTTGTAATCGTTCGGGGAGATCGTCTCGGCCAGGCAGACCACGAAGACTTGGCCGGCCTGCTCCTGCAGAAACGCGATCGCGGCCGCGGCTTCGACGGGACCGGGTCCGGTCACGGCGACCAGGACGAGCGCGTGGGCGGCCGCCACAAAGCGGTCGTCGGCCCTGAGTTCGGCCAAGCTCGACACCGTCACGGGCGACGGGCCAAATTCCTGCACAACAACCTCCAACGCCCTCGCGCTCTCATCGCGAGCCTCGCCGACGATGAAGCATTGCACGCCGTCTGATCCCTTACCCATGCCGCCCTCGACGCCACCGGGCGGGGAGGCTGTCGCAATGCCGCAGCACCCGCGGTCAGCGCTCCGACGCGACGTTGTAGCTTTCCGTCTTGGATCCGTTGCGAGTCACTGTCACCACCGACCCCGAGAAAGCCGGTCGGCCCTGAGGCGGTGTAGCCATAGGTGAGCTCTGGGCGGGCGCGCGCAGCATTTCGCCCCGCATCTGGGCTTCGAACTCCGATAGTTTCCGGTCCGCGACCTTCCCGGCGGCCTCGGCCGAGGTCGCGATGGCACCCAGCTTGGCCTCGATGTCGGCGAGCCTGTCGCGCGAGGTCCCCTGCGACAGCCCTAGATCGTCCGCAGTGACGCGGACCGCGTCGTCCTCGACCGCGCCGTTCGCCTGCCGTAAGGCGAGCGACAGGCGCCCGATCCCTTGGGCCAGAATCACCTTTTGAGCCTGCTGCCCGGTCAGTTCGAGCGTAACGGCCCGGGCGATGGCGGGCTTGTCCTGACGCTCGTCCGACAATTGGTCGACCGCCAGAACCTTTGCGCTCTGGAGCAGGACGTCCGCGTAGGCGGCGACCTCCTGTCCGGCCCCTTCGCCCCGCGTGAGGATCACGTCGACTCGGTCGCCGGGAAGAACGAAGCCCGCCACGCCGCGGACCTCGTCGACCCGGATTGTCACAGCCCGCATGCCCTGGTCGATTTGCGTCGAGAGCGTCGCTCGCTGGTTGGCGGCCGTAATTCGGTTGGCGAGCACTGGCTCGTTGCGCTGCAGCGACACAAGAGCTAGGCGGCGCCCGTCCTTCAAAACGTCGCGGATCGTCGCGAAAGATCCCTCTAGCGGGTCCGCGGTTCGCCAAGGCACCTCCCGCAGATTGTCCGCCGTCAAAGGAGCGCCGAACGCGACGGGTTGGCGTGTCATTACGATTGTCACGCTCCGGCCTGCGGCGTCCGACGACGCCGCGATATTCAGAAGAACGCCCCGCACCAAAAACACCGCGATCAAGCCGGCGACCAACGCGACGATCAGGGACGTTCTGGTCGCGAATCTCACGGGTCGCAGGCCGCCGCCGGGGTCGCAATCTTACAGGTGATCTTGGTGAACTGAGCGTTGATGCCCGTCCCGGTGGCGGACACCCCGACGATCGCCACGAGCGCAATCAGGGCGACCAGCAGCGCGTATTCGACCATAGCCGCGCCACCTTCGTCCCGGCGGAACCGGCGCAAAATGACTTTCATTCTCGATCCCCTGCCTAGCAAATGAGCGATCGGACCGGCGCGCGACCGTCGCGAGTTAAGTTTCTCTTTACCACACCCGGACCGCAATACACCCTCACGTCTCCCTTCCGAAGCCCCGGGCGTCATCACGGTCTCGTTGTCAGGACGAGGATCGCGATCCAGGCCATCGCAATGCTGGCCCCGAATGGGATAACCATCCGGCCCGCGCGCAGCCGACTGGGTAGCCAGCCGAGCCAGGCCCCCAAACCGTAGCCGAGGGTGCTTGCGAACAGAACGCCTGCGAAAGGCAGCGACTCCTCTGGCCCGAACCAGAGCAAGGCCGCTACGAGGAGCTTCGCATCGCCGCCCCCCATCACGCCCAGCCCGAAAGCGGCCGCGAGCAGCAGCAGCCCGGCCGCTGCGAACAGACCATGAGGGAGAAGCCGCCCGATATGGCCGTCCAACACGCAGTCCAATCCGAACGCTGCGCACAGGGCCAGCACGGCGACGTTCCGGATCCGGAAGCGGCGCATGTCCTCTATCACGACCCAGATCAGAATCAGCGTGACCACGCCCGCGATCAGCAGGGGACCGGCCCGGATCCGTCCAGGGGGTACGCCCGCATGCCGGCTACCGGGTCGGCGAAGAAGCCGACACGACAGCCCCCGCGGGCGCCGACGACGAGGCGCCGCCGCTCGACGGGTTGCGGTAGCGTTCCACCGCGTGCCGCAGCCTTTCCCCGTCCATTTCGGTATCGTCACGCTGAGCGACGCGGGGCCATGGATCGATCACGTGCTTGGCGATGTTCGCTTGGACGGCGTCGCCCGACCCAGCCGAAAGCGTATCGCGACGCGCCAGGTATTCGGTGCACGACGCGCAGGCGAGAGCAACCGGCATGAGGACGATCCATCTCAGGATCATGGCTCCGGTCCGCGTCACTTTACGATGCTACCGCGGCTGGCGGTGGGGGCGCCGTGGCGCGCATCCGGCAGGATGTGGCCATAGGGCGTGGCAGCCGTTCCCCGGGAGGTCACGAAGGCGCGCGGGTCGCGCGTCACTTCCATGCGGCCGTCGACAAACAGGTCGACGTCGTTCGCGGGCAAGGTGGTGTCGAGGGGCGACGCGAGGGCTTGCCCGGGCTTCGTTGGCCGCACGAGCGCAGGCGTGACGATGACCACGAGCTCCGTCTCGCGTTCCTGGAACGCGGTGCTGCGGAATAGGGCGCCTAGGACCGGGATCGATCCGAGCCAAGGCAATTGGTCGATCGAGCGGGTCGATTGGCTCTGCAACAGGCCGGCGATCGCGAAGCTCTGGCCGTCCCGCAGCTCGACGTTCGTCTTGGCCCGCCGCTTGGTCAGTCCCGGAACCGACACCCCCCCGCCGACCGCGACCGCGAGGGTCGGATCGATGTCGCTCACCTCCGGTTCCAGCTGCAAGTGGATCCGGCCGTTGCGCAATACGGTCGGCAGGAACGATAGTTTGACGCCGAATTCCTTGTAGGACACCGTGATCTGCGGCGAGCCGTTGAAGGTCTGATTGGCGATCGGGATCGGGATCTCGCCACCGGCCAGGAACTCGGCCCGGTCACCCGACAGCGCGATGAGGTTCGGCTCGGCCAGCCGTCGGAGAAGGCCCTTCGTCTCCAGCGCGTTGATGAAAAGATCGAGCTGCCCGGAGCTTCCGGTAAACGACTGAACGACGGACGCGAACGGCACGCCGCCCGTGGTGGCGGCGCTGATCGCGGTGCCGATCGCACCAGAAAGGAGGCCGCCTTGTTGGCCCCCGCTTAACACCGGCGTCGTGACGCCGAACGCCCCGGTCGTCGCCAGCGTGTTGCGGCCGCCGAACTCGAACCGCGCCCCGAGCTCCCGGCCCGCATTGCGGTTCACCTCGACGAACCGAACCTTGAGCATGACCTGCTGGGGCGAGCGCACCTGCGTCAGGTTGACGGTGCCGGGCGGCGCGACCTGCATGGCGCGGTCGACGGTCGGTGCATCGCGCGCAATGCCGGTCAGGAGGACCCGCTCGCCCTGGTTCTCCACCTTGAGACCGCCCTCGCCCGTACTCTGGCGCACCTGCGCGCCGATGGCCTGGACGTCGGGCCGGACCTCGATGTCGATGAGCCCGACGAGGCGCTTGTCGGCGTCTATCAGCGACACGTTCGTGGTGCCGATCCGCTTCCCCAAGAGATAGACGGTCTTGTCGCTGATCGGGACGATGTCGGCGATCTCGGAGGAACCGACGAGCAGGTCCACGAAGGGCGTGGCGACCCTGATCGTCTGGGACTTGTTCACCGTCAACTTAACGCGGCTGAGGACCGTATTCCCGCCTGTGCGCGGCAACACGCGAGCCTGCGCCTTGGCTGCCGCGGGCAGCACCGCAACCAACAACACAAGCGCGGCAGAGATCGCTTGGCGATATGTCCGGTTATGCCCCCTCGTCCGAACACCACGCATTCGCCGCTCCCTACCTCTTAAGAAAACGTTAAAGAGGATGCCTCCGCTAGGGAAGGCGCCCCGGTTGGCCGGCGTGTCGAAGTTCGGATGTGAGGCTATCCGGTCACGCCGCTCGCGCGCGCAGCTCTGCTCGAACCACCCTGTCTGTGTGGCGCGAATTGCTTGTGTGAAAGGTTGTTGCTAAGCGTCGCTGACTCGTCCTCCTCGGCACACGGTCGGGTTTCGCGAAGCCATAGTACTTGGTCACGATCTTCGATCGAGATATGATGTTTTTTTGGGGTCTCAGAAAGAAGAAGGGCTTCGCCGGCCCGGCAGTCGACCCAGACATGGCCCGTGCTGTAGCCGAGACTGGCCTGCTGGACGAAGAGTGGTATCTCTGGCGCTATCCGGATGTCCGCGGCTTCCCTGGTGGCGTCGTAGCGCATTTCGCGAAGCACGGCTTTAGCGAACTCAGGCAGCCGTCACCGCATGTAAACCCGGCCAAGTTCCTGCATAAGCACCCCCGCCTCGAACGCGAGGACCTGAGGCTGGCCTTCCTGGTTATGGCGCGGCTCGACCCGGCAGAGCGGGACAAAGATTGGCAGGCGGACGACGACGAATCGCTCGAATATCTTCTCGCTCGCACCGACCTCTTCGACGAAGCTTGGTATGTCAGGGTTAACCGCGACGTCGGCGTGTCGGGCATGAAGGCCATTCAGCACTTCGTCCGTCACGGCGCCGCCGAGCTGCGCGATCCAGGCCCGGCCTTCGACAGCAACTTCTACCAGCTTCTCTACCCGGATTACCTCGAACGAAGTCGGTCGCCGCTGGCGGATTACATCCGTTTCGGCCGCTCGCGCGGTTACCTGGCGCGCGGCCCGTCGGGGTATCAGCGCTGGATAGACGCGTTTGACCAGTTGAGCGACGAGGACGTTCGCCGGATCCGCCAAGATGGCGCGCACCTTACCACCTCTGTCGTCGCGGTCCACGTCCTGGATCTCGAGACGGCACCTGCGATCGATCGAATGCTGAACGCCTGGGACGGGCAGATCGGCGCCGATGTGACCGTCCGGTTCGTGCGCGGGGCCGGCATCCCCGCCGATGTGTGGGTGACCTGCGTGGCCCGCGTCGCCGGACAGGCGCGAGCGCGCTGCGTCGAGCCGTCCGAGGCTCTCGCGGATTGCGCGGCTGGGACGGTGGTGCTGCTCTGCGGCGGGGCCACGCTGGTGCGACCGCATTGTGCCTACGCCTTGGCCGGGACCCTCGCCCGCCGGTCGGCCGACGCCGCCTACGCGGACCACGATCATGTCGATGAGGCCGGAACTCGGACGCGGCCGGTTTTCAAGCCCGCCATGTCGCCCGAGTTCATGCGCCGGCTACCCTATGCGGGGCCGATGATCGCGGCGCTCATCGGCGACCCGATGCGCGAGCATATAGCGGCCGCCGTAGCCCAGGCAGCCTCCGGCGAACCGGACCGCGCCTTCGCGTCCTACCTCCTGACTCTCGACCCGGGCCGAGTCGCGCGCGTGCCGTTCCTGCTATTCGGCCGCCCGGAGACCCGGTCGGAACGGATCGAAGTCTTGTACGAACCGGCACCTGCGTCGCGGCTGCCCCCCGACATCGTGACAACGCAGGGCGCCGATCTACCCGGCGTGACGGTCATCATCCCGATCCGGGACCGCGTCGAACTTTTGCGGAATTGCGTCGTCAGCATCGTCGAGGCGACCGACTATCCGGCCGAGCGGATCGAGCTCCTGATCGTCGACAACGGCTCCACTGAGAGCGACACCGCCCGATACTTGGCCGACTTGCAGCGCCGCCCGGGCACAACCATCGTGCCGTCGCCCGGCCCTTTTAATTTCGCGGCGATCTGCAACGACGGCGCCGAGAAGGCCCGGGGCGAGATCCTCGTTTTCCTGAACAATGACACGACGGTAAACCGGCGGGACTGGTTGGCGAAGCTGGTCCACCATGCCAGGCGTCCCGAGGTCGGGCTTGTAGGCGCGCAACTCCTTTACCCGGATGGCATAGTGCAGCACGGCGGGGTGGTGCTGGGCGTCCAAGGCGTAGGCGCGCACAGGTTATCCAACGTCGTGGGTGACCACGCGGCCGAAATCGACGTGACCCGTGAGATGACGTGCGTGACCGGCGCCTGCCTGGCGGTGAAACGGTCCGTTTTCGCTGCACTGGGCGGCTTTGACACTGTCCTGAAGGTCGCGTTCAACGACGTGAAGCTATGTGCGGCGGCGTTCACGGCCGGCTACACGAACATTTACGTGGGCGAGCCTCTCCTGATCCACCACGAATCCAAGTCGCGCGGGTTCGACACTACCCGCGCGCAGCAACACCGCAATAGTCGGGAGGCCATCTACGTCCGAGAGCAGTTCGGGCCCCTGTTTCTCGACGACCGGTCTTACTCGCCGAACCTGTCGCTGCAGGCGGTCGGGGCGCTCGGGACACCTCCGCGCGTCGTCCGACCCTGGCGGCGCTCGCTGCCGGGACTAGCCCGTGTCCTGCTGCTGAGCCGCGTGCACGGACAGGGCAACGGGGTGGCGACGGTCCTAGACCAGCAGGCGGCCTTCCTGCTGGGACGGGGCTGGGACGTGACCGTGGGCGGCCCGGTCGGCAAAAACGATCTCGCGTATGATGGCTGCCGGCGCGCGAACCTCTGGACGGCCGAATCGGCCGCTGCCTACGCGGTTCAGGCGGGGATCGACTGCATCGTCGCCCACACTCCGCCATTCTTCTCGGTAACCCGCTACCTGGGAGCGTGGCCTCTCGTCTATTTCTTCGATCATGGCGAGCCGCCGCCCCGCTTCTTCCCCGACCGCAACGCGCGCGAGGACGTCGATTGGGAGAAGCGGTTCGCCGCTCCTCTGGCCCACAGGGTCTTCGCGATCTCCCAGGCCATTAACGCGCGACAATACCATCGGAACGTCGTCGTCGTCCGCAACGGGAACTCGCATCTGGCGACATGGTCCGACCCTTGGGAGGAGCGCCGAGTGGCCGTGCGTAAAGCGCTCGGCTACGAGGACAAGTTCCTGGTCCTGAACGTCTGTCGGTTCGGCGAGGGCGAACGCTTCTACAAGGGCATCAATCGATACGGGGAGGTCGCCTCCGACCTCCCGTTCCGGCACCCGGACTTGGCCGCCACCGTCGTGTTCCTGATCGCCGGGCGCGGTGACGACGATGACGTTGCCGAAATGCGGGACCTCGGCCTCGTCCCGTTCGCCAACGTGTCGGATGCCGAGATGCGCGACCTCTATGCGGCGAGCGACCTCTACGTGAACCTGTCAGAGTGGGAGGGCTACAACCTCGGCATCGGTCAGGCAATGGCGATGGGGCTGGACGTGGTCGCGTCGGATATCGACGCCCACCGCGAGTTTGGCGTCGACGTGTCGAACACCATTCCGGAGATCTGCGACCGGATCGCCACGCGCGTCAAGCGTTGGTCGCCGGGTTCCTCAGCCCGACGGCCCGTCGTAGAGCACTGGGAAGAGCCGCTCGCCCGCTTTGCCGACATCCTCGAACAGGATCACGATGCTCAAGTGGGAGACCGGTGGTTCTAACCGTCCGACGGATCACCGGCTCGCTGACGCGCGCCTGGCGATCCGCCAGGCTCGCTGTCCAGGCCCCCGGTTCCCAGGTCGAACGTCAGGCTTCGGCTTCGTCGACCCCCGTCTCGGAGTCGGCCAGACTAGTCTGGATAGAGCGTAGACCAATCTGTCTAGGCGACCTCTCCCTCGACGACATGCGGGCCCTGATTGTCGAACTGAACGGAATGGCGGAGAAACTCGGCTGCGTCGTGTTCCATGATGGGGGCGCCTATGAACATGTGACGGTCGTGTTCGCCGGCAACGTGGAGCGCTTCGCCATGCTGTCGGTCGCCCGCTATCTCGACGGTCCCGTGATCTACTTTCAAGATCTGGAGAGCCCTTGGTACCAGGGCTCCCGCGTGCTGCCAGATCTCGACGCTGTCTGCCGCGACATCCTGCTGCCGGAGATCGGGTCCGCCCGGGCCACGTTCTTCGGCCAATCCTCGGGGGCCTATGCGGCGCTCGTTGCGTCGAGCTACGTCAAGGGCGCCTCGGTGATCGCCTGCGCCCCGCAAACCTTCTCCGACTCCGCCGCCAAGGCGGGGTTCGCGTTCGTCGGCATCCGGGCGCTGTCGACGCCCGACGATCTGACCGACGTCCGAGACCTGCTCGCACGCAACCCCGACGACACCGCTTTCCGGGCGGTCATCATTGCTGCCGGAGAAGTCGGAAACCCGGCCGACAAGCATTTCTGGATGGATTACCTCCACGTCTTGAGGCTGCGTGACGCCCTGAACACGTTCATTTTCGTCATCAACGCCAACAATCACGCGATCGTTCACCACAACGCTGACCGGTTCGCACGCCTCCTGGAGACCTTCGTCCGGTCGAGTGGCGGGTCCGTCGCGGATCGTCGCTCAACCATATCGTCGTTGGTCCCGACTTTGGTGCCAGCGTGATGTTCACCCGGTCGCGCAATCGACGGGAATCGGTCGTCGTTCTTGACATGGCTCACACGGGCAGGCGGAGGCATCAGCGTGGGAGCGCTCTCCCTAATCGCATGTCTCAGTAGCTGTCGACCTGCCCGCACGCGAAGAGACCGTCAGCGCTTCCCGTCGTTGGCCATGAACGAGATCAGGCCGTCACCGACGCGATCAGGCCAGCGGGGACCGGCTCTCTCGCGCCTCATACTGTCTCCGAGAACCAGTCGATCTACATACCGCAGGGCGAGTCGCCCCGGTCAAGAATCCCGGCCAGATCCCGCTCGAGTTGATCGAGGTCCAGTCGGGCCCCTATCTCGGCGAGGACAACATGATCCGGGGTGGAAGATGCTTGTGGGCAGGTGGCTTAGGTGTCGTTGTTATGGAGGTTGTCCGTCCGGGCTGGTGAGAGAGGCTGTGGTTGCGGAGCCTGCAACTCCCTTCCCGGAGCTCCGGGTGGACGTTCACCAGAATGCGCGAACCACGCCCCATAGTCGAATGCTGATGGTCGATCTCCTGTCGGATGGTTGGACCGTGCTGGCGGTCGCGGCGGGGATGGGCGTCGACCCAAAGACCGTACGCAAGTGACGCGACCGCTTCGCCCGCGCAGGTGTGACGGGTCTGTCGGACCGATCGTCCCGGCCGAACCGCAGCCCGACCCGGTTGGGCAATGACGCGACTATCCTCATCGAGCGGCTGTGACGGGAGCGCCTATCCGGGCCCGCCATCGCCCGGCAGGCGCGGCGGCCGGTCTCCACGGTGGGCGTCTGACTGCGTCGGCTCGGGCTCAGCCATCTGTCGGCGCTCGATCCGAAACCGCCGGTGATCCGGTATGAGCGGGAGCGACCTGGCAAACTCATTCACATCGACACCAGAAGCTCGGCCGCATCGACGGGATCGGTCATCGCATCAGCGGCCAGCACAGCGGGATGGTGAAGGACCGCGGCATCGGATGAGACCACCTGCACGTCGCCTCGATGACGCGGTCCGGCCGCCCTACACCGAGCTCTTGCCCGACGACCGCAAGAAGAGCGCGACCGCCTTCCTGGCGCGCGCGCTCGCCTAGTTCGGGCGGCATGGCGAGACGGTCGAGCGCGTGATGAGCGACAACGGCTCGGCTTACCGCTCGCGAGAGTTCGCCGCCGCCCTCGGCAAGGCCGGCCTCAAGCACGTCCGCACCCGACCCTCAACGCCGCGCACTAACGGCAAGGCCGAACGCTTCATCCAGTCCAGCCTGCGCGAATGGGCCTATGCCACGCCCTTCCGCTCATCCGCCGAAGAAGCTCCGCCACGCTGTCCTGGATCGCCAGCTACAACCACCGACGCCCTGGCTCAGCCCTCGGCGGACAACCACCGATCATCGCCAGGGACAACCTCCTTGACAGTGACCCACTTAGGCTCTCTTCGCTCCTCGTATAGCCTCGTCACCAGATTGCCACAGCGTAGTCGCCGCGGTCGCGCGGCAGGTTCGGGTTGTAGTAGGGGTCGGTATCGATGGTCTCGCCCCAGCGCGCCCGGAAGGCGGTCTCGTCGGGCGCCGTCACGACCGAGCGGGCAAGCGTTGTGCCCTCGAAGTGATAGAGCTGCGCGAAGGGCGAATAGACCACGCGGTATCCGGCCCGACCGAGTCGCAGGCAGTAATCGGCGTCGTTGAAATCGACCGAGAAGCTCGCATCGAAACAGCCGAGCTCGCGCACGAGGCTCATCCGCGTCGCGAGTACGGCGCCGGTCACGCAGGAATAATTCCGGATCAGGTGCGTGTAGCCGTTATAGCCGATCGCGTCCGCCGGGAGATTGTGGAAGACATGGGTCGTGGCGCCCATGACGCCCAGCGCGACGCCCTGATGCTGGACGCGCCCATTCGGGTAGAGGAGGCGCGCGCCCGCGGCCCCGATCCCCGGCCGGCCGGTGAGGCCGACGAGTGCCTCGATCCAGTCGGGCGAGATCACCTCGACGTCGTCGTTGAGAAGGATGACATCCTCCGTCTCGACCATCGCGAAACCGGCATTCGCCTTGCGGGGGAAGTTGAAGGGCGGCTCGAAAGCATAACGTTCGATCCGGACGCCGAGGCCGCGCAAATGCGCCGAGACGTCGTCCTGCATGCGGCCGTTGTCGAGCACCAGGATGCGGTAGTTCTTGAAGGTCGAGCGCCCGACGATGCTGTCGA
>NZ_CAXTAZ010000064.1:0-25795 GCF_964242715.1 uncultured Enterovirga sp. | reverse complement strand
CCTACTCGATCGGCTACATGCACGAGGATCCGCACCGGCCGCGGTTCTTCGCCTATCTGTCGCTGTTCACCTTCGCGATGCTGATGCTGGTGACGGCCGACAACCTCGTCCAGATGTTCTTCGGCTGGGAGGGCGTCGGCCTCGCGAGCTACCTGCTGATCGGCTTCTGGTACGAGAAGCCCTCGGCGAATGCGGCGGCCATGAAGGCCTTCATCGTCAACCGGGTCGGGGATTTCGGCTTCGCGCTCGGCATTTTCCTCGTCTTCGTCCTGTTCGGCTCGACGGTTTATGACGAGATCTTCCCGCGCGTCGGGGAGCTGAAGGACGCGACCTTCCTGTTCCTCGGCTATCAGTGGAACGCGCTGACGCTTGCCTGCCTCCTCCTCTTCATGGGCGCGATGGGCAAGTCGGCGCAGTTCCTGCTCCATACTTGGCTGCCGGATGCGATGGAGGGCCCAACCCCGGTCTCTGCGCTGATCCACGCCGCCACCATGGTGACGGCCGGCGTGTTCATGGTGGCGCGGCTCTCGCCCCTGTTCGACGCCGCCCCGAACGCGCTCGTCGTCGTCACCATCATCGGGGCCATCACGGCCTTCTTCGCCGCGACCGTCGGCCTCGTGCAGAACGACATCAAGCGCGTCATCGCCTATTCGACCTGCTCGCAGCTCGGCTACATGTTCGTGGCGATGGGCGTCGGGGCCTATGGGGCGGGCATGTTCCACCTCTTCACCCATGCCTTCTTCAAGGCGCTCCTGTTCCTCGGCGCCGGCTCGGTGATCCACGCGATGCATCACGAGCAGGACATGCGGAATATGGGCGCGCTCCGCCGCCGCATCCCGTTCACGGCCGCCATGATGACGATCGGCACGCTCGCCCTGATCGGCTTCCCATTCACGGCCGGCTATTATTCCAAGGACGCCATCATCGAGGCGGCCTTCATGTCGGATCGGCCGGGCCACGCGATCGCCTTCATCGCGACCGTGGTCGCCGCCTTCATGACCTCGTTCTATTCCTGGCGCCTCTTTTTCATGACCTTCGAGGGCCCGGCGCGCTGGGACGGTGCAGCGCAGGCGTCCGCGCACGGGACGCACGGCGCCGCCCATGGAGCGGACGGCGCACCGGGTCACCACGAGGGCGTCGCGCACGACAACCAGGGACACGACGTCGAGCCGGTCTCGCATTCGGACCTCGAGCATGCTCACGGCCATCATGCGGTCGAGCCGCACGAGAGCCCGCTCGTGATGCTGGTCCCGCTCGGGATGCTGGCAGCCGGCGCGCTGCTTGCCGGAATCGCCTTCAGCGGCCGATTCATCGGCCATGACGCCGAGAGCTTCTGGAAGGACTCGCTCGCGCACGGCCAGTACAAGATCTTCGAGGAGATGCACCACGTTCCGTTCTGGGTGGCCTGGTCGCCCTTCCTGATGCTGACGCTCGGCTTCGTGCTCGCCTTCTGGATGTATATCCGGCGGCCCGGCTCGGCCGGACGGCTCGCGGCCCAGCAGCCGATCCTGTACCGGTTCCTGCTCAACAAGTGGTATTTCGACGAGATCTACGATGTCGTCTTCGTGCGCGGCGCGAAACGGCTCGGCCGGTTCCTCTGGAAGCGCGGGGACGGCACGGTGATCGACGGGCTCGGGCCGGACGGCGTGTCCGCCCGCGTGTTCGACGTGACGCGCGGCGTCGTCCGGCTGCAGACGGGCTATCTCTACCACTACGCCTTCGTGATGCTGATCGGGGTCGCGGCGATCATCTCCTGGTATCTCGTGGTCGGCGGGGGAGCGCGCTGATGTTCTCCCTCGGCATCCTGGCGGGCCTCATCATCGTGCCGCTCGTCGGCGCGGCCTTCATCCTGACCCTCGGGGGCGAGGACCGGGACGTACGCTCGAACGCGCGCTCGGCCGCGCTCGCGACGACCGTCGTGACCTTCCTCCTGTCACTCTGGGCCTGGTCCCGCTTCGACCCGTCCTCGGCGGCGTTTCAGCTCACCGAGAGCCATGTCTGGCTCGCCCAGGCCATTCGCTTCAAGCTCACCGTGGACGGCTTCGCGATGCCGTTCATCCTTCTCACCACCTTCCTGATGCCGTTCTGCATCCTGGCCTCGTGGGATGTCATCGATAGGCGGGTGAAGGCCTATTACGTCTGTTTCCTCGTTCTCGAGGCGACGATGATCGGCGTCTTCGCGGCCGGCGACCTCGTCCTCTTCTACCTGTTCTTCGAGGCCGGCCTGATCCCGATGTTCCTGATCATCGGGATCTGGGGTGGCAAGCGGCGGATCTACGCGTCATTCAAGTTCTTTCTCTACACGCTGCTCGGCTCGGTGCTGATGCTGCTCGCGATCATCGCGATGTACTGGCATGCCGGCACGACCGACATCCAGGCGCTGCTCGCCCACCGCTTCCCGGCCTCCATGCAGACCTGGCTGTGGCTCGCCTTCTTCGCCTCGCTCGCGGTGAAGATGCCGATGTGGCCGGTCCATACCTGGCTGCCGGACGCGCATGTCGAGGCACCGACCGCGGGCTCGGTGATCCTGGCCGGCATCCTCCTCAAGATGGGCGGCTACGGCTTCATCCGGGTGTCGCTGCCGATGTTCCCGGATGCGTCGCAATATTTCGCGCCGCTGGTCTTCGCCCTCTCGGTCGTCGCGATCATCTTCACGTCGCTGATCGCCCTGATGCAGACCGACATCAAGAAGTTGATCGCCTATTCGTCGGTCGCCCATATGGGCTTCGTGACCCTCGGCCTCTTCACCCTCAACGAGCAGGGCATCCAGGGTGCCCTGTTCCTGATGATCTCCCACGGCATCGTGGCCGCCGCGCTCTTCCTCTGCGTCGGCGTCGTCTACGACCGCATGCATACCCGCGAGATCGCGGCCTATGGCGGCCTCGTGAACCGGATGCCGCTCTACGCCGTCGCGCTCCTCATCTTCACCATGGCGAATGTCGGGTTGCCCGGGACGTCGGGCTTCGTCGGCGAGTTCCTGACCATGATGGGCGCCTTCCGGTCGAACCCCTGGGTCGGCTTCTTCTCCGCTTTCGGCGTTATCCTCTCGGCCGCCTATGCGCTTTGGCTCTATGCCCGCGTCGTCTACGGCAAGCTCGAGAAGCCGTCGCTGCGGGACATCGCCGACCTCAACCGGCGCGAGATCCTGACGCTCGCGCCGCTCGTGCTCCTCGTCATCTATTACGGCGTCGCGCCCGGCTCGATCCTCGACACCTTCGCGCCCCCGACCGAGACGCTTCTGAAAAGCGTCGAATCCGCCATGGCGACCGTGAAGACCGCGGCTGCATCCGGCCTTCGTTGACGGTGCATCGATGAACATGTCCTTCATGGCGTCCGGCTACTGGCCGGCCTTGCCCGAGATCATTCTGGCGCTGGGCGCGCTCACGCTCACGCTCGTCGGGGCGTTCCGCGGCGAGCGCTCGACCGTGATGGTCGGCACCGGCGCCTTCATCGTGCTGCTGCTCGCGCTGGCAGCCGTCGGGATCACGCCTCGCACCCGCATCACGACCTTCGGCGGCTCCTTCATCTCCGACGAGTTCGCCCGCTACATGAAGGCGCTGGTGCTGCTCGGCGCGGCCGCCACGATCGCCCTCTCGTCGGACTTCATGGAGCGCCAGCGCTTCGCCAAGTTCGAATACCCGATCCTCATCCTGCTCTCGACGACGGGTTCGCTGATGATGATCTCGGCGAACGACCTGATCGCGCTCTATCTCGGGCTCGAGCTGCAGAGCCTCGCGGCCTACGTGATCGCGGCCATCCACCGCGACAATGTCCGCTCGTCGGAAGCCGGGCTGAAATATTTCGTCCTGGGTGCGCTCTCGTCCGGGATGCTGCTCTACGGTGCGTCCCTCGTCTACGGCTTCACCGGCACGGTCTCGCTCCCTGGGATCGCCGCCTCGATGCAGGGCCAGACCCCGATCGGGCTCATTCTCGGCCTCGTCTTCCTGGCCGCCGGCATCGCCTTCAAGCTCGCGGCGGCGCCCTTCCACATGTGGACGCCGGACGTCTACGAGGGCGCACCGACGCCCGTGACGGCCTTCCTGGCGACGGCCCAGAAGGTCGCCGCCATCGCGCTCGCGGTCCGGGTCTTCATCGGCGGCTTCCCGTCGATCGTCGAGAGCTGGCAGCAGATCATCATCTTCATCTCGATCCTGTCGATGGTGATCGGCTCCTTCGCGGCGATCGGGCAGACGAACATCAAGCGGCTGATGGCCTATTCGTCCATCGGCAATGTCGGCTACGCGCTGATCGGGCTCGCGGCGGGCACGCCCGAGGGCATCCAGGGCATCATCGTCTACATGGCGATCTATCTCGCGATGACGCTCGGCTGCTTCGCGGTGATCCTCGGCATGCGGCGCGGCGACACCTATGTCGAGACGATCGAGGACCTGTCGGGCGCGGCGCAGACGCATCCCTGGCGGTCCTTCTGCCTCGCCATAATGCTGTTCTCGCTCGCCGGCATCCCGCCGCTCGCCGGCTTCTTCGCCAAGTTCTACGTCTTCTCGGCCGCGATCCAGGCGGGCCTTTTCACGCTGGCCGTGATCGGCGTGGTGACGAGCGTCGTAGGCGCTTTCTACTACATTCGCGTCGTCAAGATCATGTATTTCGACGAGCCGCGGGCGAAGTTCGAGCGCCTCCCCGACGGGCCTCAGGCGGTGCTGATCGCCTGCAGCGTCGTCGTGGCCTTGTTCTGGATCATCCCGGCTCCCCTCGTTGCCTCGGCCAAGAGCGCGGCCGAGTCGCTTTTCAACTGAGGATGGCGTTCGCCCTCTCGGACCGGGCACAGGCGGCGGGCTACCGGCTCGCCGCATTCCGCACGATCGGCTCGACGAGCCAGGAAGCGGTCGGCCGGGCGAGAGACGGCGACCCTGGCCCCTTGTGGGTCGTGGCCGAGCATCAGAGTGCGGGGCAGGGGCGTCGCGGGAGCGCCTGGCATACGCCGCGGGGCAATCTCGCTGCGAGCCTTCTCCTCACGACGGACCTGTCACCCGCGACGCTAGCCACACTCGGCTTCGCCGCAGGCGTGGCTCTCGCGAAGGCGCTGGACGCTTGCGCCCGCGAGGACATGGCATCCTTCAAAGCACGCACGCCGTTTCGGTTGAAATGGCCGAACGACGTCCTGGTGGACGGCGCCAAGCTCGCCGGCATCCTGCTCGGGACCGAGGAGCTCGGCGGCGGGCGCCGCGCCGTGGTACTCGGGATCGGCGTCAACGTCGCGGCCGCGCCGGAGGGGCTTCCCTATCCGGCGACCTCGCTGCACGCGCTGGGCTGCGCGACGGATGCCGAGCGGCTGTTCACCGCCCTGAGTGCATCGTGGCTCGAGGTCGAGGGCGTCTGGGATGGCGGCCGAGGCTTTGCGGAGATCCGCGAAGCCTGGCTCGCGCGGGCAGCCGGGCTCGGCGGCGCCGTTGCGGTGCGGACGGGCGGTGACGCGAGACGCGGCACTTTCGAGACGATCGACGGGCAGGGCCAACTCGTCCTGCGGTCGCCGGACGGCGCGATCCATCGCGTCAGCGCTGGCGAAGTACATTTTGGGGCGGCCGCAAGCGCGACGCCGGAGGCACGCGTTTGAGCGACCAGGACGAATGGGTTTTCCTGCCTTTGGGCGGGCTCGGCGAAATCGGCATGAACGCCGCGCTTTACGGCTTCGGGCCGGAGCGGCGGCGAAAGTGGATCCTTGTCGATTGCGGGATGGGGTTTGCCGGCGAGGAGCATATGCCGGGCGTCGATCTGATGTACCCGGACCTGTCTTTCATCGAGAAGCGCAAGGACGACCTTCTCGGCATCCTGATCACGCACGCGCATGAAGACCATATCGGAGCGCTGGTGGAATCGTGGCCGAAGCTTCGCGCCCCGGTCTATGCCACGCCCTTCGCCGCTGCCCTGATCGAGGCCCGAAAGCTCTCCGAGCCGGGCGCTCCGAAGATCGTCATGCACGAGGTGACGCCGGGCCGCCGCTTCAAGCTCGGCCCGTTCGAGATCGATTACGTGCCGGTTTCGCATTCGATCCCTGAATCGAACGCGCTCGCGATCCGCACCTCCCTCGGCCTCGTCGTCCATACGGGCGACTGGAAGATCGATCCCTCGCCCTATCTCGGCGGCGTCACCTCCGAGGAGACATTCCGGGCACTCGGCGACGAGGGCATCCTGGCGCTCGTCTGCGATTCCACGAACGTCGTGCGCGACGGCGTGAGCCCGAGCGAGAGCGAGGTCGCGGCGACGCTGGCCCGCATCATCGCCGAATCCCCGAATCGGGTCGCCGTGACGACCTTTGCCTCGAACGTCGCCCGGATCCGGGCCGTCGGGGAAGCCGCCAAGGCCTGCGGCCGCGAGGTCGTCGTCGTCGGACGCGCCATGGACCGCGTCATCTCGGTCGCGACCGAGCTCGACTATCTGCGCGGCCTGCCGGAATTCAGCCCGCCCCAGGCCTATGGCTATCTCCAGCGCGACAAGGTCGTCGCGCTCCTCACCGGCTCGCAGGGAGAGCCGCGCGCGGCGCTCGCCCGGATCGCGGACGACCAGCATCCCGACATCGCGCTCTCGGCCGGGGATAGGGTGATCTTCTCGTCGCGCACCATCCCGGGCAACGAGAATTCCGTGAACACGATCATCAACACGCTCGTTCGGCGCGGGATCGACGTCGTCACCGACCGGCACGATCTCGTTCACGTCTCCGGCCACCCTCGCCGAGGCGAGATGCAGCGGATGTATGAATGGACACGGCCCCGTATCGCGATCCCGGCCCATGGCGAGGATTTGCATCTCGCCGAACATGCGACCTTCGCTCGTGCCCAGGGTGTTCCCGAGGTGGTTCGCGCCCGCAACGGCACGCTCGTGCGCCTCGCGCCGGGCCGGGCCGAGATCGTCGACCACCTGAAGGCGGGCCGCCTCTACCGGGATGGTGACATCGTCGTCCCGGCTAACGATCGCGGCATCCCGGAGCGTCAAAAGCTCGCCTTTGCCGGCATCGTCTCGGTCGCCATCGCGATCGATTCCAAGGGCGAATTCGTCGGTGATCCGGCGGTCGAGCAGATGGGCCTGCCGAGCCTGACCCGGAAGGGCGAGTCGATCGCGGACATCATCGACGATGCGATCGACGAGGTCCTGCGCACGCTGCCCAGGGGGAAGCGCCGCGATTCGGAGGCGGTCGAACAGGCGGTCTCGAAGGGCATCAAGGGCGCGCTCCGGAGGGTCTGGGGCAAGAAGCCCGCCTGCCATGTCATGGTGCTCGAGGTATGATGGCGAGGTAGGCATCCTTCGCTCGTAGGATGGAGGTCGCAGAGCCCTGCGACTGAGGCGGTCGTGCATGAGAGAGCGTTGACGACATGATCGGCCGTCTGAACCACGTCGCCATTGCGGTCCCCGATCTTGCGGCGGCGTCGCGCATCTATCGCGACATCTTGGGCGCCCGGGTAACCGAGCCGCTGCCGCAGCCGGAGCATGGCGTCACGGTCGTCTTCGTCGAGCTTCCGAACACCAAGATCGAGTTCCTCGAGCCGCTGGGCGCGGATTCCCCGATCCGGGCCTTCCTCGAACGGAGCCCGGGCGGCGGGATCCACCACCTCTGCTACGAGGTCGACGACATCCGGGCGGCGCGCGACCGCCTCGTCTCCGAGGGTGCGCGTGTGCTCGGCTCGGCCGAGCCCCGGACCGGCGCCCATGGCAAGCCGGTCCTCTTCCTTCACCCGAAGGACTTCCTCGGTACGCTCGTCGAGCTCGAACAGGCATGAGACCGTGACCTCCGTCGTCGGACTGCTCTCCCGTTCGCTCTGGACAACGTTCGGCGCCGTCGCGCTGATCGGCGTCGCCGCGATCCTCGGGGGTCTTGCCTTCGACCTGTCGGTCGTGGGCGCGATCGGCCTCTATTTCGTCACCTGGTGGATTCTGCTCTTCGCGATCCTGCCGGTGGGGATGCAGACCCAGGCCGATATGGGAGAGATCACGGAAGGGACTGAGCCGGGCGCGCCCGCGTCGCCGGCCCTACGGGAGCGGGCCATCTGGACCTCGCTCGTCTCGGCCCTCGTCTTCGTGGGCTTGGCCGCTTTCCTGCCGCTCGCAGGCCTCTAGCCAACAAAAAAGCAAGGCCAAAGCCTTGCTGTTTCGCCTTTCGGCAGATCAATGAATGCCTCGGCATTAGGTGCCGCCGCAGTTGCGGACTGAGGCTGTAAGTCCCTCCCGAGACCTGGACCCGGCGCATGTCTCGCTTTGGCTGCGCTCTGGAAACCGTCTATGGTAGAGCGTTCTCCCTGTCACGCTTTTTTCGCGGCCTCAGACTATTGTCGATAGATTCGGCGCCCGAGATCGTTCCTCTCCATGGGCAGAGGCCGGCTTGGCTTGCCTTTTCGAGGCGAATGGCCCGATAGCCATGTCGCGCGAATAGCGGTCGAGAGCCGCGCGGCACGCCCGAATCCTCTTCTGACAGAAACATGCGCCTTACCCGGACATTCATCCCGATCCTGCGCGAGGCGCCGCGCGAAGCGGAGATCGTCTCACACAAGCTGATGCTGCGCGCCGGCATGATCCGCCAGCAGGCGGCCGGGATCTACTCGTGGCTACCTCTCGGTCTCCGGGTGCTGCGGCGAATCGAACAGATCGTGCGCGAGGAGCAGGATCGGTCCGGGGCCGTCGAGATCCTGATGCCGACGATCCAGTCCGCCGATCTCTGGCGCGAGAGCGGCCGCTACGAGGCCTATGGCAAGGAGATGCTGCGCATCACCGACCGGCACGAGCGCGAGATGCTGTTCGGGCCCACGAACGAGGAGATGGTGACGGACATCGTCCGCGCCCACGTGAAATCGTATCGCGACCTGCCGCTCAACCTCTACCACATCCAGTGGAAGTTTCGGGACGAGGTGAGGCCGCGCTTCGGCGTGATGCGAGGGCGCGAATTCCTGATGAAGGACGCCTATTCCTTCGACCTCGACGAGGCCGGCGCCCGTACCGCCTACAATCGTATGTTCGTGGCCTATCTTCGCACCTTCGCCCGGTTGGGCCTGAAGGCGATCCCGATGCGGGCAGATACCGGGCCGATCGGTGGCGACCTCAGCCACGAATTCATCATCCTGGCGGCGACCGGCGAGAGCGAAGTCTTCTGCCACCGCGACTACCTCGCCTTCGACACGCCGCCGGCCGATGTCGATTTCGGCGACCCGGCCGCGCTGCAGGCGCTTGTCGACCGCTGGACGTCGCTCTACGCCGCAACGTCCGAGATGCATGACGCGCCTACCTTCGAGGCCGTGGCCGAGACCGATCGCGTCTCCGCCCGGGGGATCGAAGTCGGCCATATTTTCTACTTCGGCACAAAATACTCCGCACCGATGGGCGCCCGGGTGGCTGGCCCCGGGGGCGAGATGCACGACCTGCATATGGGATCCTACGGCATCGGCCCGAGCCGGCTCGTCGCCGCGATCGTCGAGGCGTCGCATGACGAGGCCGGCATCGTCTGGCCGGATTCGGTCGCGCCCTACGACGTCGCGCTCCTCAATCTCCGGACCGGCGACGCGGCGACCGATGCCGCCTGCGAGCAAATCGAACGGGAGTTCGGCGCGGCTGGGCTCTCGGTCCTCTATGACGACCGTGACGAGCGCCCGGGCGGAAAGTTCGCGACCGCCGACCTCATCGGCATACCCTGGCAGGTGGTGGTCGGGCCGAAGAGCCTGGCCGAAGGCAAGGTGGAGCTGAAGCGGCGAGCGACAGGGGAGCGGGAAAGCGTGGCGCTGTCGGACGTCGTCGTGCGGCTATGTTCCTGACGGAGAGAGCGATGCAGCCTCTCTCGACGCCTCCTTTCAGCGTCTACGAACGGCTGGTCGCCGGGTTCTCTGTCGTAGGGGTCGTGCTGGCCGTCGTGACGATCCTGATCGTGCACTCCGTCATGAACGGCTTCAGGGAGGAATTGCTGGCGAAGGTGACGGACGACAACGGGCATGTCTTTGCCGAGGCGCTCCGTTTCGAGGATCAGATCCACCTGGCGATTCTTGTTCTGCTTGTCACGGTCGCGACGTTGAGCCTGATCGCCGGACTGATCATGTTGAGGGCGAGGGAAAGCGGTCGATCCTCATGACGGTCTCCGTGAACCGATCGACGATGCCGTTCGCTCCCTTCGAGTGGATGCTGGCCGGCCGGTATCTCCGCACCCGCCGGCGCGAAGGTTTCGTCTCGGTCATCGCGCTGTTCTCCTTCCTCGGCATCATGCTCGGGGTCGCGACCCTCATCATCGTGCTGTCGGTGATGAACGGGTTCCGGCGCGAGCTCCTCGACAAGATCGTCGGCATCAACGGCCACATCTTCGTTTCCGCGATCGAGCGGCCGCTGACCGATTACGCCGAGGTCGCGGATCGGCTGTCCAAGGTCTATGGCATCCGGCGCGCGATCCCGCTCGTCGAGGGCCAGGCCTTCGCCTCGTCGCAGAACGGCGGTTCCGGCGTGCTGGTCAGGGGCGTGCGGGGCGAGGATATCGGCCGTATCTCGGCCATCGCCGACAATCTGAAACAGGGCACGATCGAGGGATTCGAGAAGTCGGGCGGAGTCGCAGTCGGCCGTCGCGTGGCCGAGGGCCTCGGCCTCCAGGCGGGCGATACGATCACGCTGATCTCGCCGCGGGGGGCGCAGACGCCGTTCGGCATGACCCCTCGGATCAAGAGCTACCCGATCACGGCCATCTTTGAGATCGGGATGTCCGAGTTCGACGCGACCTTCGTCTACATGCCGATGGCGGAAGCCCAGTCCTTCTTCAACAAGGACGGCGACGTCACCGTCATCGAGATCTTCCTCGACGACGCCGACAAGGTCGACGATGCCCGCTCGGCGCTGGAACAGGCGGCCGAGCGCCCGATCGTGATGAGCGACTGGCGCCAGCGCAATCGAACCTTCTTCTCGGCGCTGGAGGTCGAGCGGAACGTCATGTTCCTGATCCTGACGCTGATCGTGCTGGTCGCCGCCCTGAACATCGTCTCCGGCCTGATCATGCTGGTGAAGGACAAATCGTCCGACATCGCGATCCTTCGCACCATGGGGGCGACGCGCGGGGCGATCATGCGGATCTTCCTCGTCACAGGGGCCTCCATCGGGGTCGTCGGCACGCTCGCCGGCTTCGCCCTCGGCCTCGCCTTCTCGCTGAACGTCGAATCGATCCGGCAACTTTTGGCTCGGATCACCGGCGCGAACCTCTTCCCGGCGGAGCTCTACTTCCTGTCCCGCCTCCCGGCCGAGGTGAACGGTTCGGAGGTCGCCACGGTCGTCACACTCGCGATGGTGCTCTCGCTCCTCGCGACGCTGTATCCGTCCTGGAAGGCGGCGCGGCTCGATCCCGTCCAAGCCCTGCGCTACGGCTAGCCCGCATGGAAGGGGACAAAGAAGGGTCGGCCGAGCCGGCCTTGCGGCTCGCCGCGGTGGAGCGCCGCTACCGGCAGGGCGACGGACATCTCGAAATCCTGCGCGGGACCGACCTCGCGATCTATCCGGGCGAGATGGTCGCGCTCGTGGCGCCGTCCGGCACGGGCAAGTCGACGCTCCTGCACGTGGCCGGCCTCCTCGAGCGCCCGGACGGCGGCGAGGTCTTCCTCGGTGGCCGGCCGACCTCGTCGATGAACGATGCCGGCCGGACCCGGATGCGGCGCGAAGAGATCGGCTTCGTCTACCAGTTCCACTACCTCCTGCCGGAATTCTCGGCCGCCGAGAACGTCGTCATGCCGCAGATGATCAAGGGCCTCGCTCGCGGCGAGGCGATGCGGCGCGCGGGCGAACTCCTGACCTTCCTCGGTCTCGGCCAGCGCCTGGCCCATCGTCCGGGCGAACTCTCGGGCGGCGAGCAGCAGCGCGTCGCGATCGCCCGCGCGGTCGCGAACGCCCCGCGGCTGCTGCTGGCCGACGAGCCGACCGGCAATCTCGATCCGAAGACCGCCGGCCACGTCTTCTCGACCCTGATCTCGCTCGTCCGAGCCTCGGGCCTCGCCGCCCTGATCGCGACGCACAATCTCGACCTCGCCGGCCGGATGGACCGGCGTCTGACGCTCGAGGGCGGCATGGTGGTTGAGCTCGACTGACACATCGAACCTCGGAACGTCGGCGGCAGCCCGGTCCCGCGTCAGGCCGGGCGCCAGGCCAGCGGATGGCCCGTCAGCGCCCGGTCCACGGTCACGAGTTGCAAGCCCTCGACCGCGCATTGGGCCAGGAGCATGCGGTCGAACGGGTCCTTGGTGGGCGGCTCTGGCTCTACCGATGCAATCGCATGCCGAGCATCGACAGTCAGGACGGCGACCCCCAACGAGACGACGTACGACACGAACGCGTCCAGGCTCATGCCGAGATCGAGCTTTCCAAGCCGCACCTTGATAGCGATCTCCCAGAGGCTTGCCGCGCTCACGTAGCGCGCACCCTCATCCTGAGAAAGACCTGCGGCGATCCGGGGTTGGGTCGAAGTCAGCGTCTTTTGAGCCATCGCCAGGACGATGTGCGAGTCGAGCAGCAGCTCCATCTCAGGGCAAGGGACGAAGCAAAAAATCCTCGGGCAGCGGATCGTCGAAGTCCGGAGCGATGTACGGGACCGGATCCTTGATCCCGTGCTCGTCGAGCCAGCGCTGGCCGGCCTCGTAATCGATTCCGCCTTTCGGCTTGTGCGGCACGAGATCGAGGATCGGCTTGCCGTTCCGAGTAATCGTCACCGACTCACCGGCCTCGACCCGCCGGGCAAGAGCCGTGAGATGCGCCTTGGCATCCTTGATGGAAACCTGTGCCATGATTGAAGGATGGCCACCGGTGGCCACGCAGTCAAGATAACGCCGCAGCATGGCCCGTCGGGTTCCACATGCACAGGCGGAGGGCGCCGTTCGGTGGACAGCGCCGGGTCGAGGGCGGAAGCTGGGCGGATCCTGAATCGGTCCGGGCCGTCGTCATCCATGAGCCGCATCCTGCAAGACGTCGGCTTCGTGCATCTGCACGTACATTCCTCGTACTCGCTTCTCGAAGGGGCGATGAAGATTTCGGATCTGGCCGATCTCGCCAAGGCCGACAAGCAGCCGGCGCTGGCGCTCACCGACACCAATAACCTCTTCGGGGCGCTCGAGTTTTCCGAAAAACTCGCCGGCAAGGGCATCCAGCCGATCGCCGGGATCCAGCTCTCGGTCGCCTTCGAGAAGCTCGAGCCGAACGCCCGGATCATGGCGCCGCGCTGGTCCGACATCGTCCTCCTTGCGGCGAGCGAGGAAGGCTACGTCAACCTGATGCGGCTCGCGAGCCGCGCCTATTTCGATGTGCCCCTCGGGGAGGCGCCCCGGATCGAGGCGGCAATCCTCCAGGATCATGCCCTCGGCGTGATCGCGCTCACCGGCGGCCGGTCGGGCCCGCTCGACGCCGCCTTCCGCGACGGCGGCCGTGGGGAACTGGCCGAGCGCCGGCTCGCCCTTCTCGAAGCCGCGTTTGGCGACCGCCTCTATGTCGAGGTGCAGCGCCACGGAACGGACGGGGGTCGGGCGATCGAGGCGGAGCTCGTCGCCCTCGCCGACAGGCGCGGCCTGCCGATCGTCGCGACGAACGAGCCCTTTTACGCTCGCGGCGACGATTTCGAGTCGCATGACGCGCTCCTCGCCATCGCGGAGGGCCGGCTCGTTTCGGACGACGATCGCCGCCGTGTCTCGCCCGAGCATCGCTTCAAGACCCGTGCCGAGATGGTCAAGCTCTTCAGCGACCTGCCGGATGCGCTCGGCGCCTCGGTCGAGATCGCGATGCGCTGCGCGTTTCGGGTCAGGACCCGCAAGCCCATCCTGCCGAGCTTCGGCACGGGACGGACCGGCGGCGCGATCGACGAGGCGGCCGAACTCCAGCGCCAGGCCGAGGAGGGGCTCGAGGCCCGGCTCGCCGCCCACGGCCCGGCGCCCGGGCTCGACGTCGAAACCTATCGCGAGCGCCTGGCCTTCGAGATCGGCGTCATCACCCGGATGAAGTTCCCGGGCTATTTCCTGATCGTCGCCGATTTCATCAAATGGGCGAAGGACCACGACATCCCGGTCGGGCCGGGCCGCGGCTCGGGCGCGGGCTCGCTCGTCGCCTATGCGCTGACCATCACCGATCTCGATCCGCTCCGCTTCGGGCTCTTGTTCGAGCGCTTCCTCAATCCCGAGCGCATCTCGATGCCCGATTTCGACATCGACTTCTGCGTCGACGGCCGCGAGCGCGTCATCCGCTACGTCCAGGAGCGATACGGCGAGGAGCAGGTCGGGCAGATCATCACCTTCGGGACGCTGCTCGCCCGCGGCGTGCTGCGCGACGTCGGCCGCGTGCTCGAAATGCCCTACGGGCAGGTCGACAAGCTGACGAAGCTCGTGCCGCAGAACCCGGCGAACCCGGTCACCCTGCAGCAGGCGATCGAGGGCGAGCCGAAGCTCCAGGCCGCGGCCGCCGACGAGCCGGTCGTCGGGCGCCTGCTCGAGATCGCGAAGAAGCTCGAAGGCCTCCATCGCCACGCCTCGACCCACGCGGCCGGCGTCGTCATCGGCGACCGGCCGCTGCAGGAGCTCGTGCCGCTCTACCGCGACCCGAAGACCGGGATGCGGGTCACCCAGTTCAACATGAAATGGGTCGAGCCGGCGGGACTCGTGAAATTCGACTTCCTCGGGCTGAAGACGCTGACCGTGCTGAAGCGCGCGGTCGAGCTCGTCCGCGCGAAGGGGGGCGAGATCAATCTCGAAGCCCTGCCGCTCGATGACGCCAAGACCTTCGAGATGCTGGGCCGCGGCGAGACGGTCGGCGTGTTCCAGGTGGAATCGGGCGGGATGCGGAAAGCCCTCTGCGAGATGGAGGCCGACCGGTTCGAGGATCTGATCGCGCTCGTCGCGCTTTACCGGCCGGGCCCGATGGCCAACATCCCGGTCTATTGCGCCCGCAAGCTCGGCAAGGACCCGGACCCGGAATCGAGCTGGTACCCGCATCCGAAGCTCGCGCCGATCCTGCGCGAGACCTTCGGCATCATCGTCTACCAGGAGCAGGTGATGGAGGTGGCGAAGCTCCTCGCCGGTTATTCGCTCGGCCAGGCCGACCTTCTCCGCCGCGCCATGGGCAAGAAGATCAAGAAGGAGATGGACGACCAGCGCGCGATCTTCGTGCAGGGCTGCATGGAGCGGGAGATCGCCGAGGCGGACGCGAACACGATCTTCGACCTGCTCGCGAAATTCGCCGATTACGGCTTCAACAAGAGCCACGCGGCGGCCTATGCGCTGATTTCGTACCATACGGCCTATCTCAAGGCGAACCACCCGGTCGAATTCCTGGCGGCCTCGATGTCGATGGACCTCGACAACACCGACAAGCTCGGCGAATTCCGGCGCGAGGCGCAGAGGGTCGGGATCCCGGTCGAGCCTCCTTCCATCAACCGGTCGGGGATCGTCTTCGAGGTCGAGCCCGACATGTCGGGGCAGGGGGCGATCCGCTATGCCCTCGCGGCCATCAAAGGTGTTGGTCGATCCGCGGTCGAAGCATTGGTTGCGGCGCGAGGCGCCCGGCGCTTCACGAACCTCACCGATCTCGCCCAGCGGATCAGCCCTCGGCTCCTCAACAAGCGCACGATCGAGAGCCTGATCGCCGCCGGCGCGCTGGACGAGATCGAGCCCGACCGTGCCCGCGCCACCGCCGGGATCGACGGCATGCTGGCGCTCGCGCAGCGCTCGCTCGAGGTCGAGGCCGGAGGCGCGCTCGACATGTTCGGCGGCCTCGGCGACGCCGCCGTCGAACTCCGCATCCCACCCTACCAGCCCTGGCCGGCGGCCGACCGGCTGCGGCGGGAATACGAGGCGGTCGGGTTCTTCCTGTCCGGCCACCCGCTCGACGAATATGGCGAGCTTCTGCGGAAGCTCCGGGTGCAGAGCTGGGTCGAGTTCTGCCGCACGGCGCGCCTGCAGGGCGGCGCTGTTGGTCGCGTCGCGGCGAGCGTGCTCGACCGGCAGGAGCGCCGGACCCGGACGGGGTCGAAGATGGGCATCGTCAACTTGTCCGATCAAACCGGGCATTACGAGGCGATCGTCTTCTCGGAAGGGCTCGCGACTTATCGCGACCTGCTCGAGCCGGGCCGCGACGTCCTGCTCGTGCTCCAGGCCAGCGTCGAAGGCGACGAGGTCAAGGCCCGGATCCAGACAGCGGAGCCGCTGGAGGAGGCGCTCGGCAAGCACCGGAACGACATGCGCGTCTTCCTCCGCGACGCCCGGCCCCTGGTCAGCGTGCAGGAGCGGCTTCGCGCCCCGCGCGAGTTGGTGCGGGGCGGAGAGGGCGAGGTGTCGCTGGTCCTCCTCCTGGACGATGGAGCCCGGGAGGTCGAGGTCAAGCTCCCCGGCCGCTATCCGGCTTCGGCCCAGATCGCCGGGGCGCTGAGGGCGGTTCCCGGCGTGATCGACGTGCAGATGAGCTGACGGCCGTCTCGGCCGGGCTCGCCGCCGTCTGGCCTCGCCAGTCGAACTTCGCTCGGTCCCTCAGCTGTCCGTGAAGCGGACGACCTTTTCCTTGCAGATGTCGAGGTCGCTCGCCTGAGCCTCGCCGGAATTCTCGAACCCGGCCGCGACACTCACGGTGCAGCTCTTCAGGGCGGGCAGCCGCAGCGTCGTCTTTCCCTTCGGCTTCAAGGGCTTCGCGAGGCGGGCCGATTTGCCCTCGCCGCTCACCTCGAGCGAGATGAGCGCGTTCTGGCTGTCATTCTGCACCGACAGCGAACGGGCCGGGACCGGTCCGCGCGGCCTTGGCTTCGGGCGTGCCTTGCGTTCGGTCGGGGCAGCCGCGGGTGCTGCAGCCGCCGGAGGCGGCTCGGCTGTGGGCTCGCCGAAGAGCGAGCGCTGGGCCGAAGCCTCGCCCGCGAACGTGACCATCAGGAGCGCGCATCCCGCGCCCGCCATCGTCCGTATCGACATGTTGTCCCCCGTCTTCCTCATCGCGTCCGGCAACGCCGCATTCCGGCGGGCGTCGCCAAATTCCGCCTGCGCTGTCTAGCTTCAAGGCCCTCCGGCCACAACGTGGGCTCAGAAAACCTCGACCGGAAAATCGGGATTGGGGCTGCGAAGCCCTCGCCGCAAGGCGTCGGAGATCATCGGGATCACGTCCTCGGTGCGTTCCGCGACGAGGTAGCTCAGTTCGAGGCCGGGGCGGATGAAGCCGTGCTGGCGCATATGCGCGATGAGGACGAGAAGCGGCTTCCAGAACCCGTTCACGTCGAGCAGCAGGATCGGTTTCGCGTGGCGGCCCAGTTGCGACCAGGTCATCTGCTCCACGAGTTCCTCGAGCGTACCGATCCCGCCCGGCAAGGCGACGAAGGCGTCGGCACGTTCGAACATCAGCTGCTTGCGGGTGTGCATGTCGGGCACGACGACGAGTTCCTGGGCCTCGTCCAGCATGTGCTCCCGCCGCTTCAGGAAGTCCGGGATGATGCCGGTCACGTGGCCGCCATGGGCGAGCACCGACCGGGCGACAATGCCCATGAGGCCGACGTCGCCGCCACCATAGACGAGGTCGATGCCGCTCTGTCCCATGCGGCGGCCGAGATCCCGGGCGACCTCGGCGAAAACCGGCGTGTTTCCGGGGCTCGATCCGCAATAGACACAGATGCTGGAGAGCGTCCGGGAGTCGTCCTCGAGCCCGCGCGGACGCAGGAGGGCGTCCCCCGGGATAATCTCACGCATGTGGCGATCCTTGTTGTCCGGAGGCATTCCGCGTAAATCGCGGAGGGCGCTGGTTAAACAGCATGTTCGCATTCGAGTAGAAGCTGCATGAATTCGGCTCGGGCCAGCTTCACCATCCCCATTTTGGCGGTCATCCTCTTTGCCGCAACCCTCGGCTGGTTCGGTTACCGCTACCTGCGACCCTATCCCGCCCTTGTGCCGGCCCCGGCCGGGGCGCCTGCGGTTCCGGGCGCTCCGCCCGTTCGGTTCGACACACCTTCCGGCCAGGATCCCTCCCGTCAGGGCGAGCGCCCGTCCGCTCCGGTCTCGCCGCCACCGCCGCCAGCCGCCGGTGCCGCTTCCGGAGCAGCGCCCTCCGTCCTGCCCGCCGTCCCGTCACCGGCCTCCCCGAGGCCTGGAGACCCGCCGGCCGCACCCTCCGGGCCGGCGCCCGCTTCGCCCGGACGGAGCGGCCAGCCGGAGGCTTCTTCGGATCGATCCGCCGTCCCGAGCTTCGACGTCGTCAGGGTGGAACCGTCCGGGGAGAGCGTGATCGCCGGTCGTGCCGCCCCCGGAGCCGGAATCGTCCTCCTGGTCGACGGCCGGCCCTTCGCCAAAACCGTCGCGGACCCGGTTGGTCTCTTCGCCTTTGTGCCGCCGCCTATTCCCCCGGGCTCGCACGAGATCGTCCTCGAGGCTCCGGCGGCCGACGGCTCGCGAGTCCAGTCCACGCAGAGCGTGACGGTGGTGATCGCGGACAACCGGCGGGAGGCGCCGCTCGTGACCGTGACCAAGCCCGGCGAGCCGGTGGTC
Source organism: uncultured Enterovirga sp. (assembly GCF_964242715.1). Lineage (NCBI taxonomy): Bacteria > Pseudomonadati > Pseudomonadota > Alphaproteobacteria > Hyphomicrobiales > Methylobacteriaceae > Enterovirga > uncultured Enterovirga sp. The sequence continues at coordinate 7,355 of NZ_CAXTAZ010000064.1, read as the reverse complement.
GTCCTGTCCCGGCCCGAGGAGACCGGCAGGATGGCCGGTGCCTCGCCCGCGATCCCTTTCCCCCCGGGCTCCGGCCCGTCCACCGCGGCTCAGCCCAGGCCGGTCGCAGCTGCTCCGCCAAGCTTCGCCGGAGGCATGGCCACGCCCGGCATGGCGATGGCTCCGGCCGGGACCCCCGCAGCTGAGGCCGCCGCAGCTGCCGGCCCCGCCCGGCCCACCGTCAAGATCGCGAGCGTCGAGTCGGAGGGATCTGGCCGGCTCTACGTGTCCGGGACAGCCAAGCCTGGGGCGACCGTCCGGCTCTATCTCAGCGAGAGCTTCGTGGCAGCCGGCGTGGCGGAAGCCGATGGCCGGGTCGCCTTCTCGATCGAGCGCGGAATTCGTCCCGGCGCGTATCGGGTCCGGCTGGACGAGGTCGACCCTGCATCGGGTGCGGTGGCGTCACGCGTGGAGGTCGCGTTCACGGCTCCTCCGGCGGCGGTTGCGTCGGCAGGTTCGCCGCCGGCCGGGACCGGGGCGGGCGCAATAGTGCCAGGAGCGGCCGGGCCGGGCGGGGCAGCGGCCGGCGGCCGCGCGGCGGGCCCGGCAGGACAGGGCTCCGCCACCCCTGCGGCAGCCATGCCCGGTTCAGTCCCTCCTGCCGGGTCCGCCGAGACCCCGGCCAACCCGGGAGCCTCCGCGCCGACCGCCGGCGCGGCCGGACCGGCGCCGGCCCTCCCGTCGGGCGCGCCAGGGGATGCGTCCAGCAGGCCGAATCCGGTCGTCGTGCCTCAGGTGAACACGACGGTGGTGTCGCGGGGCGACAGCTTGTGGGAGATCTCGCGCCGCGCCTATGGCGACGGTGTCCGGTACACGGTCATCTACGGTGCAAACGCGCTCCGCATCCGCGATCCGAACCTGATCTATCCGGGCCAGGTCTTCGTGCTCCCGGGATCCGGGACGGCGTCTGGCGCGCGGTAGCCCGGCCGCCCTGACGCCCGCCAAGGGTAGCCTCTTCCTCCGTCGAGCGGGCCGCTCCTCGCCGCACCCGATCGGCAGGTGCAAGTCGATGGGCGAGCCGCTATATCAGGCGAACATTCCGGACAGGATCTATGCTCGCCCCACCGTCACCTGTCGCCCTGCCGGCGACGGGCCCCGGCCTCGTCGGCACGCTTCTCAAGCTCTGGCCCTTTCTCTGGCCGGAGGGGCGACCCGACCTGCAACGCCGGGTCTACCTCGCCTTCGGGCTGCTGCTCGTGGCGAAGGCCGTCACGATGACGACGCCCTTCACGTTCAAATGGGCGACGGACGCGCTGGTGGCCGTCGCAGGCGGGCGCATGTCGCCCGCTTCGGTCGAGGCAGCGGCCCTTTGGGGTGGGCCCGTCCTTTTGACGATCGCCTATGGCCTGGCCCGGACGCTCCAGGCGCTTCTCACCCAGGTGCGCGACGGGCTGTTCGCGAGCGTGGCCATGCATGCCGTCCGGCGATTGGCGCAGCGCACCTTCGAGCACATGCACGCGCTGACGCTGCGCTTCCACCTCGAGCGCAAGACGGGCGGTCTTACCCGCGTGCTCGAGCGCGGCCGGGCCGGCATCGAGGAATTGTCGCGCCTCTTCATCCTGCAGCTGATCCCGACGATCGTGGAATTCGTCCTCGTCCTCGTGATCCTCGGCTACGAGTTCGACTGGACCTATTCCGCCGTGGTCGCGGCCATGGTGGCCGTCTATCTCGCCTACACCTACCGGGCGACCGAGTGGCGGATGGGCATCCGCCGGCAGATGAACGAGTCCGACACGGACGCGAATGTCCGGGCGGTCGATTCCCTCCTGAACTACGAGACCGTGAAATATTTCGGCGCGGAGGGGCGGGAGGCGGCCCGCTACGACCGCTCGATGGCGCGGTTCGAGCGCGCCTCGACGCAGACTTACACCTCGCTCGCCGTGCTGAATGCGGGGCAGGCCATCATCTTCTCGATCGGCATGACGATCGTGATGCTGATGGCGGTGCGCGACGTCGGGGCAGGCCGCGCCACGGTCGGCAGCTTCGTCCTCGTGAACGCGATGCTGATCCAGCTCTACATCCCGCTGAACTTCATGGGGATGATCTACCGCGAGATCAAACAGGCCCTGATCGACATCGACGACATGTTCCGGATCCTGGGCCGCGAGCCCGAGATCGCCGACCGGCCGGATGCCCCGCCGCTCGTCGTCACGGATGGCGAGGTCCGGTTCGAGGACGTGCATTTCGGCTACCTGCCCGAGCGCACCATCCTGAAGGGGATCAGCTTCGTCGTACCGGCCGGCCATACGGTCGCGATCGTCGGCCCGTCCGGGGCGGGGAAGTCGACGATCTCCCGGCTGCTCTTCCGCTTCTACGAGCCGACTGCCGGCCGGATCACGATCGACGGCCAGGACATCTCAGAGGTCCAGCAGGCGAGCCTGAGGGCGTCCCTCGGCATGGTCCCGCAGGACACGGTGCTGTTCAACGACACGGTCGGCTACAACATCCGCTACGGCCGTGCCGACGCGACCGAGGCGGAGGTGGACGAAGCCGCCCGCTTCGCCCAGATCGACCGGTTCATCGCACTCCTGCCGGAGGGGTACGACACGCCGGTCGGGGAACGAGGCCTCAAGCTCTCGGGCGGCGAGAAGCAACGCGTCGCGATCGCCCGCACGATCCTGAAGGCGCCGCCCATCCTTCTTCTCGACGAGGCGACCTCCGCCCTCGACAGTTTTACGGAGAAGGAAATCCAGGATGCGCTGGATCGCGTCTCCCGGGGCCGCACCTCGATCGTCATCGCCCACCGGCTCTCGACCGTGATCGGCGCCGACGAAATCATCGTCCTCGATGCCGGCCTCATCGTCGAGCGCGGGACCCATGACGGCCTGCTCTCCCAGAGCGGCGTCTATGCCGCCATGTGGGACCGGCAGCGCCGCGCCGACGAAGCGCGCGAGACGCTGGAACAGACGGCGGCGGCGGAGAGGCCGTCGCATCGGGTCGTGATGGCCCATTGACGCCAAGCCCGGCGCCCTGCGACCGGGTTGTGGACGACGCGGACCCGAAGACAAGGACCATTAAAGCGTATGACCGACATCTACGAATCCGTACGGCGGCTGTTCGTCCCGATCCGGCCGGAAGGCTATCCCTTCATCGCGATCGCGCTCGGGATCGGTATGGCGCTGTCGTTCCTCTGGGTTCCGCTCTTCTGGATCTTCGTCCTCGTCGCGCTCTGGGTCTGCTACTTCTTCCGCGATCCGCCGCGCGTGACGCCGATCCGCGACGGCCTCGTCGTGTCCCCAGCCGACGGCCGCGTCAGCATGATCACGACGATCCTGCCGCCCCCTGAGACCGGGCTCGCGCCGACGCCGCTCGTCCGGGTGTCGGTCTTCATGAATGTCTTCGACTGCCACGTGAACCGCTCGCCCGTGGCCGGCCGCATCGCCCGCATCGTCTACACGCCGGGCCTGTTCCTGAACGCCGAACTCGACAAGGCGAGCGAGGATAACGAGCGGAACGCCCTCGTGATCGAGAGCGGCGGCCACACCATCGGGGTCGTCCAGATCGCCGGGCTCGTCGCCCGCCGCATCGTCGGCTGGGTCACGGCGGGCGATCCGCTGGTTGCCGGGCAGCGTTTCGGACTGATCCGCTTCGGCTCCCGCGTCGACGTCTACCTGCCGCCCGATGCCCAGATCCTGGTCGGGATCGGGCAGAAGGCCATCGCCGGCGAAACCGTCCTGGCCGATCTCGCCCCGAGCGTCGCGCCTCGACAGTTCGTCAAAGCCTGAGCGGAGGGCGCTTGTGGCCGCCCTCCGGCCTGCCTAGGGTCGCCCCGCATGACCGACATCTTCCAGCCGTTCGCGCCCGATCCGCTGGAGAACCGGCGCCGGCGCTTCAAGCCGGTGCCGTTCCGGGTGATCGCGCCGAACCTGATCACGCTGCTCGCGCTCTGCCTAGGCCTGACCGCGATCCGGCTGGCCTATGAAGGCAAGCTCGAGCCCGCCGTCTACGCGATCGTCGTCGCGGCGGTGCTGGACGGGATCGACGGGCGGGTCGCACGCTTCCTGAAAGGGACGTCCCGCTTCGGGGCGGAACTCGATTCGCTCGCGGACTTCCTGAATTTCGGCGTCGCGCCCGCGCTGGTTCTGCACAGCTTCATCCTTCACGACGTGCGCGCGCTGGGGTGGGTGGTGGCGCTGATCCTCGCCATCGCGGCCGCGCTTCGCCTGGCCCGGTTCAATGCGGCTCTGGACGACCCCGACAAGCCCGAATGGAAGAAGGATTTCTTCGTTGGCATGCCGGCACCGGCCGGGGCGGGCACGGTGCTCCTGCCGATCTACCTCCACTTCCTCGGCGTCCCCGTCCAGACCGCCGCCCCGGTCGCGCTCGCCTATGTGCTCGCCATCGCGCTGATGATGGTTTCGGCGGTGCCGACCTTCTCGGGCAAGACCTGGGGAAAGCGCGTGCCACGCGACCGGGTGTTGCCCCTCTTCGTTCTGACGGTCGCCGTCTTCGGTCTCGTCGTGAGCTTCCCATTCGAGGCTCTGGCGATCGTGTCGATGCTGTATCTCTGCACCATTCCGTTCAGCGTTCGCCGCTATCGGCAGCTGAAAAGGGAGGCTGCCGCAACTCCGATGTCGCCGGCGCCGAACGTTCCGGTCGCGGACGAAGCCTCGGGCGTCAGGGACGCGTGAGCCGGGTTTCGCGTCGGCGACGCGCGCCCTGTGCCGCAACGGGAACCGGTATGGGACGCCGGTTCGGACCGAGCGCAGCGAGGAAATCTTCCGCGATGCCGGTGACGACGTCGGAGACCTTCCGCCACGTGGCGCGTGCGGTTCGCTCGATGCTCCGGTCCGGCATAGGGGTGACCTCTTCGGCACGCGATCCCGTCCGCATGCCCTCTCCAAGACTCGAGGCGTCGGTTGTGTTCCGCCCGTCACGCGAGCGTGAAGCCCGGCATCCATGGAAACCGGGTGCGAATCCTTACAGGTGCCGGACTTGACCCGGCCGCAACTGTTGCTCGCCTCGGCATCCCCACGCCGGCTCGACCTCCTCCGCCAGATCGGTCTCCAACCGGACCGCATCGTCGCGACCGACATCGACGAGACGCCGCTGCGGGCGGAAATCCCGCGCGACCATGCCCGACGGGTCGCACGTGCCAAGGCCGACGCCGCCGATACGGCCTTGGCTCGCAGCCCCGAGAACACCGACTGGGTTCTGGCCGCCGACACGGTGGTCGGCGTCGGCCGCCGGATCTTGCCGAAGACGGAGGACGAGGCGGAGGCACGGCGCTGCCTGCTTCTCCTGTCGGGACGGGCCCACCGGGTCACCACGGCGGTTTGCCTTGCGCTGCCGGGCGGCATGCGGCGCGAGCGCCTGGTCGAGACCCGGGTGCGCTTCAAGCGACTCGCGGCGGCCGAGGTCGATGCCTATCTTCGGTCGGGCGAGTGGCGGGGCAAGGCCGGCGGCTACGCCATCCAGGGCCGCGCCGCGGCTTTCGTCACCGGGCTCGTCGGTTCCTATTCGGCCGTGGTCGGCCTCCCTCTCTATGAAACCGCGACGCTGCTTGAAGGCGCCGGATATCCCGTCCGCATGAACTGGTCCGAGGAGGCATAAAGGGTGGCAACGCGAGCCGATTCAGCTCTTGGCACGACGGCGCCGGACACCTGCCCGGTCTGCGGCCTGCGCACCCTGGAGCGAGTGAAGCCCTTCTGTTCGGCGCGCTGCGCCGATGTCGATCTCGGTCGATGGCTGACGGGCGCCTACGCCATTCCGGTGCCGGACGACGAAGACGAGGACGATGAGGGTAGCTAGGGCGCCCGCATCCCTGGACAGCACGACCGGGCCTGATATAAGCGCCGCTCGCTCGGCCCTGCCGGCGTGCCCAGGTAGCTCAGTTGGTAGAGCATGCGACTGAAAATCGCAGTGTCGGTGGTTCGATTCCGCCCCTGGGCACCATCGCCCCCCGCCTCTCCGGTGTGACGCGCTTGGGCATCGCTGGTCCGGAGGGTCCTGTCCGTCTCTTGGCCGTGACATCGTGAGGGCCGACATGGCCGGCTTCTACCCGCAGGACGGGCTGCGTTCGCATCCCGACTACCTCCATCCGGATTATGCCTCGACCCGCAAGCGCGCGCCGTCGCAGCCGCTGGTCGTCATCCCGCACACGCTCTCGGAGCTGACCGGCCCGGTCTTCGGTCACACGCGGCTGCGGCCGGGAGACGACGATCTCACGCGCCAGCACGAGGCCGAGCCGCTCGGCGAACGCATCATCGTGGCCGGCCGCGTGCTCGACGAGGCGGGCCGGCCGGTGCCGCATACCCTGATCGAGATCTGGCAGGCCAATGCCGCTGGCCGCTACATCCACGTCGCCGACCGCCACCCGGCGCCGCTCGATCCGAACTTCTCCGGAGCCGGACGCGTCGTCACCGATGCGGAGGGCCGCTACCGCTTCACCACCGTGAAGCCTGGCGCCTATCCCTGGCGCAACCATTCGAATGCCTGGCGCCCGGCCCATATCCACCTGTCGCTCTTCGGGCCCTCCTTCCTGACCCGGCTCGTGACCCAGATGTATTTTCCCGGGGACCCTCTCTTTCCCTTCGACCCGATCTTCAACTCCATCCCGGACGAGGCGGCGCGCGAGAGGCTCGTCTCGCGTTTCGATCTCGAGACGACGGAGCCGGAATGGGCGCTCGGCTACCAGTTCGATGTCGTGCTCCGCGGCCGCGACGCGACACCGATGGAAGAGCCGCATGACGACTGACGCTCCGCCGCGCGGGCTCACTCCGTCGCAGACGGTCGGGCCCTTCTTCGCCTATGTGCTGACGCCGAAGGCCTACGGCTATCCGGAGATCGTCACCCACGACCTCGCCACTCCGGATGCCTTCGGCGACCGGATCCGCATCGAGGGCTATGTGATCGACGGCGACGGCGAGCCGATCGTCGACGCGATGCTGGAGATCTGGCAGCCGGACGGGCAGGGCCGTTTCGCCGGCTCCGGCGAGGAGGTCGGGCAGTCGAATTCGGCCTTCACCGGTTTCGGTCGAACCGAGGTCGATTCGAACGGCTTCTACGGCTTCATGACCGTGCGGCCGGGCGAGGTTTCGTGGGACGGCAAGCCTCAAGCGCCGCATGCGAATGTGAGCATCTTCGCGCGCGGTCTCCTCAAGCGGCTGTTCACCCGGATCTATTTCGAGGGCGAGGCCGCGAATGCCGACGATCCGGTCCTGGCGCTCGTGCCGGAGGCCCGGCGCGGCACCCTGATCGCGAAGCGGCGAGAGCGGGGAGGGGACATCGTCTACAGCTTCGACATCCGCCTTCAGGGCGAAGGCGAGACGGTGTTCTTCGAGGCCTGAACACCGCACAACAAGGGACAGGTCATG
>NZ_CAXTAZ010000063.1:0-25827 GCF_964242715.1 uncultured Enterovirga sp. | reverse complement strand
CGATGTAGTCGCCGACGGAATATTGCCGCGTCGCCGAGTAGATCGCGATCGGGATCGAGACGACGTGGACGAAGACGACCACCACCAGGTTGATGAGAAGCGTCAGCCAGAGCGCGTCGCCCACGACCTCCGTCACCGGCCGATCGTATTCGAAAGACCAGCCCCAATCGCCCTGGATCAAGCCGGAAAAGCCGTTCGGCCCCGGCCACACGCCGATCCAGACGAGGTATTGCTGCCAGACCGGCAGATCGAGGCCGTATTGCTTGATCAGGAACTCGGCTTTGGCCGCGGAGGCGGCCTCGCCCTGGGAGCGGAGTTCCGCGATCTGGTTCGTCAGGAAGTCGCCCGGCGGCAGCTTGATGATGAAGAAGACGAGCGCCGAGATGATGGCGAGCGTCACGGCCATCGTGCCCGCGCGGCGGATCAGGAAACGGATCACGGGCGGGCATTCCCCGTCGCATTCTGCTGCGACGTGACGGTCGCGTCGCCGACCACTCGCCGCGGCAGCCAGGCCTCGCGGCCCGCCGGACGCTCCCAAAAGAATTCGTCCATCCGGTAAACCCCGAGCATCGAGGTCGGCTCCCACGAATAGACGGCCCGTTCCGGGATGTTCTTCAGGCCGACCTTGACGACGATCGGCTGGAGCGCCCCGGCGACCGTGCCGATCGACCAGACATTCTCGGCCCGGACCTTGAGCATCTCGCGCCAGATACCGGCCTGAACCACGTCGTCCGAGGTGCCGAGCCACTTGTCGTAGAGCGCGGAGAGATGGTTCGCCTCCGCCATGTCGCAGGCCTCGCCCATGGTGCCATGCGTCTCGCGATGCTGGCCCCATTTCGACCAGGCGTAATTGTCCTGCCGGAGAGGCGCGAGTTCGGAGGGGGGCATCACGGCGGTCGGCACCGCGAGGTCGAGGCCCTGTGCGGCCACCATGACGGTCTGGCCCGAATAGGTCCGGTTGCGCAGGACGTTCCGGTCCTGCGGTTTCACGAACAGCTTGATGCCGACGTCGCGCCAGAATTCGGTGATCAGCGTGAGGCCGTCCACCACGATGGAGGCCTCGCCATCGGTCTCGACGATGATTTCCAGCTCGCGGCCGTCCGGCAGGAGACGAATGCCGGCGCTGTTCCGCTTGTCGAGGCCGATCTCGTCGAGGAGGCGCGAGGCCTCCGCGGGATCGTACTGGGCATTCAGGGTCCGGAATTCGGGCTGGAAGAGCAGGCTCTCCTCGGCGATGGTGTCGTTGCCCTCCTTGCCGAGCCCGAACAGGAGCGCGTTGTTCAGCATATGCCTGTCGATCGCGAGCGACAGCGCGCGGCGATAGCGGAGATCACGGTTGAGCTTGCGCCAGACGGGGTCGGCCGTCGTCAGGTTCGGGAAGAGCGCGAGTTCGCTGCCCCGCGCATAGGGCCACATCAGCGTCCGATATTTGTGGGCGCGTTCCCCCTCCTTCAGGATCGGGATGTCGCCCATGCTGAGGCCTCGGAAGAGCAGGTCGACGTCGCCGGAATTGGCCTTCGCGGCCATGAGGCCGCCGGCCGCGACGTCGAGGACGATCCGGTCGAGATAGGGCAGTTGCTGCCCCTCCGCATCGACCCGGTGATAGAAGGCGTTGCGCTCGAAGACGAAGCGGGTCGCGGGGCCGGGCGTCACCACCTTCCAGGGCTGCAGGCTCGGAAGGTCGGGATTCGAACTCTCGAACATGTCGTCCATGCGGTTATGCAGGGCCGCCCAGGACTTCATCTTCGAGCGTTTAGCGGTCTCCTCGAGCGCGGCCTTGTCGGTGTATTTGGCGTGGAAGCGTTTCAGGTAATGCGCGGGCCGGTAGATGAAGGGGTCGCGCGGCTGGGCCAGCGTCGGCAGGAAACGAGGGTTCGGCTTGTCCCAGCTGAACCGGACCGTGCGGTCGTCCAGGATCTCGAAGCGCGGGCCCTTGCCGTCGCTGAGGAGGAAGTCCGGCAGACCGGTCGGGCTGAGGACCTTGTCCTTCAGGACGTCCTCCCAGTAATAGCGGAAATCCTCCGTGGTGAACGGGTGTCCATCGGACCAGCGATGGCCTTCGCGCAGCGTGAAGGTGAAGACACGATCGCCGTCATTCTCGGATTTTTCCAGGAGGTCCGGACCGAGCTTCAAACGCTCGTCATATCCGACCAGCCGGGCATAGGAGCTGGCCGACAGGTAGCGGATGTCGCGGGCCCGGCCGACGAGCGAGATGATCTCGCCGCCATGTCGGCCGACCTGGCGACCGCGGCCCGCGAGATCCACGACGAGCGGCGTTTTCGGCAACCGCTCGGCCGTGTTCGGCAACTCGCCGCGCGCGACGCGGTCGCGGAAGAGCGGCGTCTCCTTGACGTCGAGCGCCGAGGCCGGAACCGCCAAGAGCGCCAGCCCGCCGGCCGCGAGCGCCCGCAGCGTGGCCGGGCGCCAGGATGGCATGAGCATCATGCTGCCTCCTCGGTCACCGTATTCGACATCATCCGCACCTTATGATCCGGGCTGAGTGCGGTCATGTGCCCGCTATCGGCGTCGGCCAGACGGTAAGGCTCGGGCCAGGCGGATGGGTCGGAGAACCTGTCGTTCCGGAGCTTCACGAAATCGAGAGGCCGGTCCAGATCCGGGTCCGGCACCGCCGCCAGGAGGGCCCGGGTGTAGGGATGGACCGGGTCCCGGAAAAGGGTAGCGGCCGAGGCCTCCTCCACGATGTGCCCCCGGCACATCACGGCGATCGTGTCGGCCACGTAATCGACGACCGCGAGATTGTGGGAGACGAAGATGTAGGAGAGCCCGAGCGCCTTCTGGAGATCTTTCAGCAGATTCAGGACCTGCGCCTGGACCGAGACGTCGAGCGCCGAGACTGGCTCGTCGCAGATCAGCACCTCGGGCTCCAGTGCGAGGGCGCGCGCGATGCCGAGCCGCTGGCGCTGGCCGCCCGAGAAGGAATGCGGGTAGCGGCGAAGACTCCGGCGGTCGAGGCCGACCATGTCGAGGAGGGCCTTGGCGCGCTCGAAACGATCGTCCGAATTGCCAATCGCGTGGATTTTCATCGGCTCGGTCAGGATGTCGTACACCGTCATGCGGGGGTTGAGGGACGAGAACGGATCCTGGAACACGAACTGGACGGTGCGCCGGTAGCGGGTCAGGGCCTCGCCTTCGAGCTTGTGCACGTCCTGCGGTCCGGAACCGTCGTCGAACAGAACCCGGCCGGCATTCGGTTGCAGCGCCCGCGAGATAATCTTGGAGACGGTCGTCTTGCCGCAACCCGATTCCCCCACGAGGCCGAGCGTGGAGCCGCAGGACAGCGACAGGCTGACGTCGTCCACCGCCCGGATCACGCGCGTCTTGCCGCTGAACCAGCCGGCCCGCAGAACGTAATCCTTCGAGATATTCTCGACCTTGAGAACAATACGGTCGGTCTCGCAAACCACGCGAGGCGTCGTGCTCGCCGCCGTCGCGGCCGTCTTGATCTCGCGCAGCGGGGTCAGGCGCTCGCCGGCTTCCATCGCGAAGCGCGGGACAGCCCGCATCAGGGCCTTGAGATAGGGGTGTTCGGGCCGGCGGAAGATCTCCTCGCGCGGTCCCGATTCCATCATCCGGCCGCGATACATGACGACCACCTCGTCGGCCATGTTCGCGACGACGCCGAGATCGTGCGTGATCAGGAGGACCGACATCCCCGTGTCGGCCTGGAGTTCCTTGATGAGGTCGAGGATCTGCGCCTGGGTCGTGACGTCGAGCGCCGTCGTCGGTTCGTCCGCGACGAGGAGGGCGGGCTTCGTGATCAGCGCCATCGCGATCATCGCCCGCTGGCGCAGCCCGCCCGAGAGTTCGAACGGATAGGTCGTGAGCGCCCGTTTCGGGTCCGGGAAGCCGACGCGGCGAAACACGTCGATCGCGCGCTCCTTCGCCTCCGTCTCGGTGACGTCGGCATGGAGCCTCAACGCCTCCGTGACCTGGTCGCCCGCCGTGTGGAGCGGTGACAGCGAGGTCATCGGCTCCTGGAAGATCATCGCGAGACGGCCGCCGCGAAGCTGCCGCATCCGCTCGCTCCCGGCATCGAGCGCCGCGATGTCGAGGGGCGGATGACGGTCGCGCGGATCGTCGAACAGGATCGATCCGGCGCCGATATGCGCGACCTTCGGCAGGATGCGCATGATCGCCTGGGCGGTGACGGACTTGCCCGATCCGGATTCTCCCACGATCGCGACGGTCCGGCCACGGGGAACGTCGAAGGTGAGCCCGTCGACGGCCTTGAACACGCGCTGATCGGCGCTGATCTCGACCGTGAGGTCCTTCACCGCGAGAAGCGGCATCTCCGTCACGCTGCCTGCTCCATGTCCGGACGCCGTGCCTCGGTCGAACCACGCGGATCACAACGCCGCGATGACGATCCGGACAACGTGATGACGTCCGTGACGCTGCGGAAGCGGATCGCGGGATGGCGGGCTGCCTCGTCCAGGAACGATTCGACGAAGCGCCAGAGCGCCTCGTCGAACATGAGGTGATGGGTGAGAAGGCCGAGGGCGGTCGTGCCGCTCGCCAGCGCCGTCTCCGCGGCCCGGGCGAGGTGCTCCACCGGAACGAGGCTGCGATCGACCCGCCAGGCGACCGGATCGAGATGGGTGTCGACCCGCTGCGTCCCGTTCCGTACGGGTCGGCGCTGAATGGGCGAGCCGAAACCCGACAGCGCCAAGTATCCGAGCCGCGGAAGCCTTTCCGAATGTGCCGGCGCGATCCGGTTCCAGGGCGGGACCAGGACCGGAGCCGCCTTGCCGCCGAAGAGCCGTCCGGTCAGGGCCAGGGCTGCGCCGAGTTCGGCCTCGGCCGCTGCCTGTGAACGATGCGCGCCGAACTCGGCCGGTTTCTCCCCCGCGGACGCGTGGTTGGTATGGGCCAGGCCGTGGGTCAGCACGGTGACGGCCGTCTCTTCGGCGAGGCGGTCGACGAGCGAAGGCTGCACCCGCGCCGGGATGGCCGCGATCGAGACCGGGCAGCCCGAGGTCGCCGCAAGCCCGAGCAGGCGGTCGAGGGCCGGCGTGTGACTCACCGCGTCGTCGTCGCGCCACCAGAGGTCGAGGACCCGGCCCTCGGAACCGCACCGGTCCAGGATGTCCCAAAGGGGGGACGACACCGTGCGGTTCACGCCGCCGCCCCTGTCGCCCGGCGACGCGCGCCCGATCTGGCCAGCCGTTCGATGCAAGCCACCGTCGCCGACGCGCCGTCGAGCCGGATAGGGGGGAAGACCGGCCGGGGACGCGCGAGAGCCGCCTCGACGCCGCGTCGCAGGATGCCGGAATCCAGCTTCGACTCGGCCAGCAGGGTCACGAGCCCCCGCTCGGCCAGCGCCGTCGCCCGACGCTTCTGCTCGGTCTCGCCGGCCTGCTCGAAGGGCACCAGCACGGCACGGGGCTGCGTCGCGACGATGTCCATCACGGTGTTGTAGCCGGCTTGCCCGACGAAGACAGCCGACTTCCGCAACAGATCGCGAAAATCCGAACGGGACCGCTCGACCGTCGCGTTGGAGGGGGCTCGGCGGACCAGGTCTTGGTGACCGGCTTCGTCGACCCCGGCGCCGACGAGGATGTGCCAGCGGAGGTTGCCGCGTTCGGCCGCCGCCCCAAGCGCGGCTCGGTACAGGGGGAGCGCCGCGGCGCTGGAGCCGCCCGAGACCAGGATGGTCTCATCGTCCCTGGGCGAGGGGGCCTCGCTCTCCGACCACGCGTCCGGTCCGATGTAGCCGGTGTAGGTGAGCCGCTCCCTCAGATCCGCGTCGACGGGCCACGAGGCCTCGAGCGGGATCAGCGCCGCCTCCCCGTGGACCAGCACGGCGTCGTAATGCCGGCGCAGCAGATCGTGGGTCGCGGCCGCCTTCTCCGGCCGGCTCGGCGCGGCCAGGATGTCGCGGATCGAACAGGCGAGGATCGGCCGGTCCGGCGCCGCCTCCACCGCGCCGATAAGCGCCCTGAATTCCGGGGCAAGGACTCGCCGGCCGAACGGAAACAGCTCGGTCACGACCACGTCCGGTCGGACCGCCGCGACGGTCCGCAGCAGGATCTCGCGCCGGGAAGCCAACAGCTCCGGCCCGACGGGCCGTCCCGCAAGGTCCCGCAGGGACGTGAAGTCGCCGAGAGGCGTTCTGACCGGCGGCAGCTGAACGACCTCCACGCCCGCGACGTCGACGAGGGGGCTCGGCGCGCCACCCGTGACCAAGGTCGGCCGATGTCCCTGCGCGGCGGCCGCCCGCGCGATCGCGGCGGCACGGGTCAGGTGTCCGGCCCCGAGGAGATGCGTCACGACGATCAGGATACGAAGGCTCACGCCGCGAGCTCCTCGGTGACGAGGGGCGCGAGGGCGCCGCGCAAGATCTCGGCCGCGCCGCCGACATTGCGGTGCTCCACGACGAAGCGCCGCGCCGCCGCGCCCATGCGGCGGATGAGCGCGCGGTCTATGAGAAGGCCGCAGAGCGCATCGGCGAAGGCCGCCGGGTCGCCGGGCGGCACCAGGATGCCGGTCTCCCCGGCCCGCATGGCGTCGGCGACCCCGCCGGAATCGCCGGCCAGAACCGGGCAAGCCATCGCCTGCGCCTCCAGCAGCGCCATGCCGTAGGCCTCGTTCACGGCGGGCCAGACGAGGAGGTCGGCCTGCCGGTAGAGCGCGGCCAGACGGCCTCGGTCCTCCATGAGGCCGTGCCACACGATGCGCGGCCCGAAGGGCACGAACAGGGCTTCGATCTCGGCCCTGGCCGGGCCGTCGCCGACGATGTCCAATGTCCAGGATTCGGCCTGCCGGGCCTGAGCCAGGTTCAGGGAGGCCGCCAGGATGCGATAGGAGGCGAGCTTGTCGCCATCGCGCATCATCGCGACCGTGAGAAGACGAGGGGCGGGGGCCTCGGCGATTTCTACGCTCCCGCTCGGAGGGGGCGGCCAGGCAGCCAGATCGAGGAAGGGCGGCAGGTCGACCAGCCTCTGCCCGGGTCGGCGCGCTTGCGCCAGCGCCTCGCGGTCGTGGCCCGTCATCGCGAACAGGAGGCTGGCCCCGTCGAGCGCGGCTTCCGCGCCGGAATGGCCGATCGACCAGCGGCCACCCGCCCGTTTCGCGGCCCGCGAGCCCTCGGCCACGACATAGGGAATGCCGAGCGCGCGGCTCACTGCCGGCCCGAGCCAGTCGGGCGCCTTGTAATAGCAATGGTAGGTGAACCAGAGCCGCGGACGTTCGGTCGGCGGCGCCCGGCGAAAGCCTTCGGTCAGTCGACCGGCCTCCCTGAGGCCTGCCTCGCGAAGCGCTTCCTGGCGGACCGGGTCGCCGCTGGGCTCGAATGTCCGGAGCCGGCTTGCCAGGGTCGGGGCGAAGCCGCCTTGGCGGAGCGCAGCCAGGAGCAGGCGAGCCATCGTCCGGTCGCCGGACGGGGACGGGTGATCCGGGCTCTTCAACGGGGCGTAGAAGGCGATCGGAAGGGGCGTCATGCCGGGACCCGTCCGGCCGTCGCGACGCCGGGATCCGGGCCGGTTCCGGTCGGCAGGCCGGCCCCGACCTCACCGGCAAGCCGCTGCGCCAGCCAGTCGAGGCCGCGCTCGGCCGCAAAGCTGTCCCGAAGCCGGCGCACGGCCGCGCGGCCGAGGGCATGGCGTCGGGCCGGATCGCGGGCGAGCAGGTTGAGCGCATTCGAGAGCGCCGCCCAGTCCCCCGGCTCGACCAGTTCGCCCTCGATCCCGGGCCGGACAAATTCCGGAATTCCGGCAAACCGTGTCGCGACCAGGGCAAGCTCCTGCGACGCGGCTTCCATGATCACGTTCGGCAATCCGTCCCGGTCGCCATCCTGGGCTTCGCGGGACGGCAGCACGAACAGGTCGGCCTCCCGCAGCATCGCGATCACATCGGGCTGTGCCATCGCCCCCTGGAAGGCGACCCGCCCGGCGATGCCCGTCTCCTCGGCGAGCGCCTTCAGCCGCCCGAGGAGCGGCCCTTCGCCGGCATGGGCGAAGCGCCAATGGAGACCGGCCGGCAGGGCGGCGAGCGCCCGGAGAAGGTCGTCGAAGCCCTTCTTCTCGACGGCGCGCCCAACGGAGACGATCCGGACCGGATCCCCCGGATCTGAGCCGTCGCGACCAGGACGGTCCCCGGGTGCCTCGGGAAACCGGCGCAGGTCGAGCCCATGATAGAGAAGAGCGACCCGGCCCGGCTCCGGCGCGAGTGCGGCGAGATGGCGATGGCCCTCCTCGGTGCAGGTCACGCCCCACCGGGCATCGGCAAGCTTCTCCCGCTTCTCCCAATCCGGGCTCGTCCAGATGTCCTTGGCATGGGCCGAAAAGCTCCACGATCGCCCGGTCAGGAGGGCCGCGTAGCGGGTGACGGAGGCCGGCGTGTGCAGGAAATGGACATGCAGATGCGTGATGCCGGGATCGAGCTCGCGGGCGAGCACGACCGCCTGACCGAGGCGGCGCAGACGGTTCGCGGTCGGGTCGCGGCGGAGGTCGCGCAGGAACGTGCGGAGGAGGCGGCCGAAGCCGGGGCGGGCGAGGGCAGACGCGAGGCCGCGCAGCACCCGGATCGGGGCCTCGTGGAGATATTCGGGCAGGTAATGCAGCGGAGCCCGGATCGCGCGATGCATGGGATGGAGCATGCGGTCGGTCGGCTCACGGAGCGACCAGATTTCCAGATCCGCCCCGCGCTCCTCCAGCCCGAGGATCTCCTGGGCGATGAAGGTCTCCGACAGGCGCGGATAGCCCTTCAGCACGATCGCGATGCGACCCGGTCCCTCCCGCACGCGGCTGTCCTATTCGGCGGCGTGGCGGAGGAGATGGGCGGAACGCTCGCCGTGAAGCGCGACCGCGAAGCGGTTCCGGATCACGTCGAGCCCGTCGAGGAGCCCCGGTACGACCACCTCCGAGGGACGCGGTTGAGACGGCAGCCTGCGGAGCGCCTCCGCCATGGCGGCCGGATCGCGTCGCCCGTCTTCCTCCTCCGCGAGCAGGCCGACGAGGCCGAGCCGCTGCGCTTCGGTCGCCCGGATGAACTGTTCTAGGCGTGGTGTCGTCCTCGGCACGATGAGCGAGCGTTTGTCGAGGGACAGGATCTCGCAGAAGGTGTTGTAGCCCCCCATCGCCACGATGGCGGTCGCCCGGTCCATCAGGAGTTCGAGCTTCGTGTCGAAGGACACCGCGTCGAGCTTCGGATGACGGCGGATGCGATCGAGGAAACCCTGGCGGCGGTCGCGGTCGGTGAAGGGACCGAATACGACGAGCGCCGGCAGATCGATCTCTTCGCCGCTCTCGTAGGCCGAGATCACCCAATCGATGAGGTCGTCGCCGTCGCCGCCGCCGCCGGTCGTGACCAGGATGAAGGGCTGCCGGGTCAGGGTTGGGTAGCGCCTCAGCATGGGCTCGTTCGGCAGCTCGCGCCGCAGGTAGCCGGTATAGATGGTCGCCTGCGTCAGGCGAGGCGAAAGCGGAAGGGCATCGAGGGGACGGTAGATGTCCGCCAGCCCGTACACCCAGATCTCGTCGTAATACCGCTCGAGGATCTCGACGGCGCCCTTCCGCTCCCATTCGGGAACGAGCAGGCTCGGCTCGTCCATCACGTCGCGGACGCCGAGGACGATGCGGCATCCCTGCGAGCGGAGCCGTTCCAGCGCGGGCAGGATCTCGCCGCGAAACCCGGTCGGCTCCTTGTCCACGATGAAGACGTCCGGCCGGAAGGTTTCGGCCGACTGGAGGATCAGCGCTTCCCGGAAGTGGGTCGCGTCCTCGATCGAGAGGTTCAGGTTGAGCGAGCGATAACCACCGTCCGCGAGCTTCGTCACGCCTGGCACCCGGACGTAATCGACGCCAGGCCCGAAATCGAAGCTGCCGATCACGGGCGAGCCCGAGACGATCACGGCCGAGAGGCCGGGCCGCTCGGCCACGAGGGCATTCGCGATCGCCCGGGATCGCCGGAGATGGCCAAGTCCGAAGGTGTCGTGGCTGTAGATCAGGACGCGGCCGTGATCCTCCGGGCCGGCCGTGATGGATGCGGCCAACCGGTCCGGCTCACCACTTTCGTAGGCCATGCGACGACGTCCTGCACGGGATGCGCGGCCGCCGGGCTGCGCGGCGGAGGACCGATGCTACCACGAACTGGCCGAGGATCATCCCCCCGGTCCCTGAGCGCCGTATCGCTTCCCGGGCTTCGCGGTGATACGGTCGAAATTCTATGAACAAGAGCCTCTTCCGCTACATCTGGCGTCACTCGAAGCGCGACCAGCTGCTGATCTTCGCGGTCGTGATCGCCTCGCTGCCCCTCTACTACATCTCGCTCGACCTTCCCCGGAAGATCGTGAACGAGGCCATCCAGGGCCGCGCCTTCGAGAATGGCCAGATGACGGCCACGTTCCTGGATCTCTCGATCTCCTGGCCGAAATGGCTCGGCGGCGGCTCGACGGACATCGTCCCGGGGTTTCAGGTCGGGCGGCTCGAACTCCTCTATGGGCTGTCGACCCTGTTCCTGTTCTTCGTCCTCGTGAACGGGTTCATCAAATACTGGATCAACGTGGCCAAGGGTGCGCTGGGAGAGCGCATGATGCGGCGCCTGCGCTTCGAGCTCTTCGCCTCCTCGCTCCGTTTCACGCCGGAAGCCTTGAAGAACGTGCGCTCGGCCGAGGCCGCCACCATCATCAAGGACGAAGTCGAGCCGATCGGCGGCTTCATCGGCGACGCCTACATCCAGCCCATGATGCTGGGCACCCAGGCGGCGACGGCGCTGATCTTCATCCTCGTGCAGAGCATCTGGCTCGGACTGCTCGCCGGCGCGGTGGTCGGGGTGCAATTCCTCATCATCCCGCGCATGCGTCGCGAGTTGCTTCGGCTCGGACGGCTGCGCCAGATCGCGTCGCGCCGCTTTGCCGGGCGCGTCAGCGAGGTCATCGACGGCATGGAGGCCGTTCAGGTCCACGATACCGGCACGTGGGAACGCGCCGAGATCGGCGGGCGCCTGCACGAGCTCTTCGACATCCGGTTCAAGATCTACAAGCGCAAGTTCATCGTCAAGTTTCTGAACAATCTCCTGGCGCAGATGACGCCGTTCTTCTTCTACGCGGTGGGCGGCTACTTCGCGCTCAGCGGTAAGCTCGACATCGGTCAGCTCGTCGCCGTCATCGCGGCCTATCGCGAGCTGCCGCCTCCCTTGAAGGAGCTGATCGACTGGGACCAGCAGCGCCTCGACGTGCAGGTGAAGTATGATCAGGTGGTGGCCTATTTCTCGCCCGAGAGACTGGTGTCGGGTGACGACGAGGAGGCCGATTCACCCGACGAGCCGATCATGGGTGCTGTCGAGGTCTCGGGCCTGGAGGTCCTGGAGGCGCATGGCACGCCGATCATCGCCGGCAGTTCCTTCGCGCTGACGCTGCCGACGCGGCTCGGCATCCTGTCCGATGGATCCGCCGCGGCCGGCCTGCTGGCCCGCATCCTGGCCCGCCGCGGGGACGATCACTCGGGCGAGATCAAACTGAACGGGACGGATTATCAGGCCCTTCCCCGGGCGGTCGTCGGTCGCCGCATCGCCTATGCGGGGACCGACGCAGTGCTGTTTCCGGGCACGCTGCGGGACAACATGCTCTATGGGCTCCGGCAACGTCAGATCAGCCCCGTCGAGCCGGACGAGGCCGAGCGTCTGAGGATCAGCGAGGCCAGCCGGACCGGCAATCCGACCGAGACGATCAGCGCCGATTGGGTGGACCTGGAGCGGTCCGGCTACAAGGACGTGGCCGAACTCGACGAGGCCCTGATCGACCTCCTCAAACGCCTCGGCCTCGAGGAGGACGTCTACCGTTACGGGCTCTCCGGCATGATCGACCCGGAGCGGCAGCCGGCGCTGGCCGAGCGGATCGTGGAGGCCCGGGAGCGGCTTCACGCCAAGCTCCAGGACGAGGGCAAGGCAGACCTCGTCGAGCGGTTCGATCCGGCGTGCTACAATATCCAGGCGACCCTGGTCGAGAACCTGCTCTTCGGCGTTCCGACCGCGAAAGGACTCACGGGCCGGGCGATCGTCGAAGACGACGCCTTCCGGTCCGTGCTCGACGAGGCCAAGCTCACGGACGATCTCGTGGCGATGGGCGCGAACATCGCGGAGACGATGACCGACATCTTCCGCGGCCTGCCATCCGGACATCCGCTCTTCGATCAATTCTCCTTCGTGCATGCGGACGAACTGGGCGAATTCGAGGAGATCGTGAAGCGCTCGCGCGTGAAGGGACGGGGCGGCCTCACCCGCGACGACCGTCTCCGGCTGCTCGCCCTGCCCCTCGCCTATGTCGAGCCTCGCCACCGCCTCGGCCTCCTCGACGACGCCATGCGGGCGCGCCTCCTCGAGGCACGCGGCGCCCTTCGCGAGGCCTTGGAAAAGCGGGAGGAGCCGGGGGTCGAATTCTACGATCCCGAGCGCGTCAACACGGCGGCCCCGGTCCGGGACAATCTCCTGTTCGGCCGCGTGAACGATTCCGTCGCCGCCGCCCGCGAACAGGTCCGGGAGATGGGCGCCCGCGTGGTCCAGGAGATGGAGCTTTCGACCGAGATCGAGCGCGTCGGCCTCGACCACCAGGTCGGTCCGGCCGGCCGGCTTCTCTCCCCGACGCAGCGGGCCAGCGTGAACCTGATCCGCTGCGTCGTGAAACGGCCCGACCTCCTGGTCGTCGACGGCGCCTTCGCGCCCTTCGGTGAGAAGCGGATCGAATCGCTGATCCGCTTCCTGGCGGAGGCGACCGAGGGGAGAACGCTGGTGGTCGTCCTGCCGAACGACCACCACGTGGCCCTGTTCGAGAAGGTGATCCGGTTCGAGGACAGGCGTGCGATCCTCGAGGACGCCCCCGCCTCGCCGGTGTTGGACGATCCCGACGAGGTCGTCGAAGCGACACCGGACGAAGTCGCGGCGCGCGAGAATGAGGGCGACGAAGCCGCCCCGGGAGCCGGCGACGATACCATCCCCGGTGCCGAGGCCGAGGCAGAGGCCGCGGCGAGCGACGCGCCGAACCCCGATCGGGCCGAGGCCGACC
Source organism: uncultured Enterovirga sp. (assembly GCF_964242715.1). Lineage (NCBI taxonomy): Bacteria > Pseudomonadati > Pseudomonadota > Alphaproteobacteria > Hyphomicrobiales > Methylobacteriaceae > Enterovirga > uncultured Enterovirga sp. Next base: position 12,809 of record NZ_CAXTAZ010000063.1, on the reverse strand, counting down.
CGGCCCGGATCCCGACCAAGATCGCAGCCGAATAGGCAGAAGGTTCCGTTATGACGCTCGATACCGAAGTGCAGTCTCTCCGCCAGGTCCCGATGTTCCGGGACATCGACCCGTCGCGGCTGAAGCTCCTGGCCTTCACCTCCGAACGCATCCGCTTCGCGGTCGGCCAGAAATTCTTCTCCCAGGGCGACGCCGCCGACGCCGCCTACGTGATCCTGGAGGGCAGGGCGGACGTGGTCCTCGATGCGAAGTCCGGGCAGATCAAGGTCGCCGAACTCGGCAAGAACGCCCTCGTCGGCGAAATGGCGATCCTGTCCGACATGCCCAGGAGCGCGACGGTGGTGGCCTCCGAAGCGCTCTCCGCGCTCCGCATCGACAAGCGCGTGTTCCTGGAATTGCTCGGCCAGTTTCCGCAGATGTCGATCGCCGTCATGCGCGAGCTTGCCCTCCGCCTCGAGCGGACGAACGCCCAGCTTCTCGCGCGGTCGGTCCCGAAGACCGTCTGAGCATCCTCACAAGCAACAGGAAGAGGCGGATGGATCTCGGGGCATCGATCCAGGGACGGCATGTCCTCGTCACCGGAGCCTCGAGCGGTCTCGGGCGGCATTTCGCCGAACTCTGCGCCCGGCATGGGGCGCGGGTCACCGTGGCGGCGCGTCGTCGCGACAGGCTGGAGACGCTGGTCGAGGACCTCCGGAGGCTGGGCGCGGCCGGCGCGGCGGCGCTCGACCTCGACGTGTCCGATGCGGCATCCGTCACGGCCGCGCTCGAGGAGGCCGAGCGCGAGGCGCCGCTCGACATCCTCGTCAACAATGCCGGCATCGCCGAGAGTCGTCCCGCGCTCGACGTGGAGGAGGATCTCTACGATGCCGTGGTCGACACGAATCTGAAGGGCGTGTGGCTCTGCTCCACGGGTGCCGCCCGGATCTGGCGCGACGCGAAGCGGCCCGGCGTCATCGTCAACATTGCCTCGATCCTGGGCTTCGGCGTGACCGGCTCGGTCTCGGTCTACGCGGCCACGAAGGCCGCCGTGGTCCAGATGACGGCCGCGCATGCGCTCGAATGGGCCCGGTTCGGCATCCGGGTGAACGCGCTCGCGCCCGGCTACATCGCGACCGAGATGAACGCCGCCTTCTTCGAGAGCGACCCCGGCCTCGCCATGATCCGCCGCATCCCGACCCGCAGGCTCGGCCAGCCGGAGGACCTCGACGGCCCCTTCCTCTTGCTGGCGACCGACGCCTCGCGCTGGATGACAGGAAGTTGCATCACCGTCGATGGCGGCCATCTCGTGTCGGCGCTATGAGCGCGCCGGCAGATTGCGGCCCCGAGCGCCCGGATGCCGCAACCAGGTTCGTCTCGCATGTCTCGTGAAAGGGTCGTCGGCTTCGATCGGGCTCTTCGCCGTCTCCGGCGCGCCCTGCCGTTCTCCTGGCTGAGCCCGCCGCGGTCCGGCTTGCCCGGGCGCGATCTCAAGGCGGCCTATATCCGCCATGTCGCGCGCCTCGTGCAGGAGATGCCGGCCGACGAGGCGATGTCGGCGGCGGTCGGCGGTGCCTTCGACGGGATCGGCGCGATCGAAACGGCTCTCGTGCGCCATTACGGGTTGCCGGCGGACGGTTACCTGATCGATGTCGGCTGCGGGTCCGGGCGACTCGCAAAGCCTCTCTCGGCCTATCTGTCGGGTTCTTATCTCGGGCTCGACCTCGTGCCCGCTTTGCTGGATCACGCTCGCAGGCTGGTTCCGCAGCCCGGCTTCCGATTCCAGGCCGTCGACCATATCGGCATCCCCGAGGCGGACGGGCGTGCGGACATGGTGGTCTTCTTCTCGGTGCTGACCCACCTGCTGCACGAACAGAGCTTCTGGTACCTGCAGGAGGCCACCCGGGTCCTGAAGCCTGGCGGCCGTATCGTGTTCTCTTTCCTGGATTTCGTAGAGCCGGCGCATTGGCCGGCTTTCGCCGCGGCAGTCGCGTCCGCGAGGGTCGGTGCCGACATGCATCTGAACGTGTTCATCGCCCGGGACTGGATCCCGATCTGGGCCGAACATCTGGGCCTCGTCGTCCACGATCTCAGGACGGGGAGCGAGGCCGTCGTCCCGGAAGGCGCCCTCGGCCAGGCCTTGTGCGTGCTGGAAAAGCCGCTCTAGGCGCTGACCGCCGGAAACTCAGAAGGCCTTGAATGTGATGATGGTGCGGGTGTCGGCGATGTCGGGGATCGTCTGCACGTTCTCGGCGATGAAATGGCCGATATCCACCTCGTCCCCGAGGTGGAACTTGGCCAGGATGTCGTAATTGCCCGCGGTCGAGTAGATTTCGGACGCGATCTCGCGGTCGGCCAGCACGCTGGCGACCGGATAGGTCTTGCCGAGCTTGCATTTGATCTCGACGAAGAAGGTCTGCATTGCGGCACGTCCGGGAGGCCGCTCATGCCGGCGGAAGCCGGTACCCAGTTCTGGGCCTGGACCCCGGCTTTCGCCGGGGTGAGCGGAAGGGTTGACCGGACGGCCTCTATCCCGAGCGTCGTGCGGAGGCAACGCGGCGCGCCTGCAACAGGAGCTGCGTAGCGATCATCGTCAGCGCCGCCGCGAGGCTCTCTTCCTGTCGCAGGTGACGGCGGCAGGGTGAGGAGCGCGGCCGAGGCGTCACCGGCTTCGGGATGTGGATGAACAGCGTCGGCGCGGAACCGGCGAGGGCGCGGAAATAGGCCGCGTTGCAGAGATACCGGCCGGCATCCCGCGAGAGGCGAGCCGGCACCTGCTCGCGCCGGAGGGCGAGAAGGGCGCGGATTGGCGGAAACCGGCTCCGTCGCTCGCTCGGCACGCCGGACCCCTCCGGACGTTCCGCCCTCACGCCCGCAGCGTCAGCGAACAGCGCCGAGCGCCGCGGCGTCGCACGGCCCTCGACACGGATGCGCCTGGAGCGTCCCGCGACCCCGATCATCAGGACCGCATCCGGCTTCCCGGCAAGCGCGGGATCGAGTTCGGTCTCGAGCGCGGCATAGGCCGTCGTCAGGATCCGGCTCTCGGCCGAGACGCCGAGCAGGCGCCAGCGGGGAGCGCTCGCCACGGCCCGGGCGAGCGCGGCGCTGGGATTCCGGGGCATGGACGGGAACGGCCCGAAGCCGGTCACGAGAAGGCGCATGGCGTCAGATCCCGAGAATGGCCGCAATCTCGTCGGCTCCCGCGGCGGGCGAGAGCCTCGCCTCCGCGACCGCGGCCTCGATGGCCGGCAGTTTTTCGCGGATGGTCGGGTCCGTCCTGAGACGCTCGCGGATGCGCTCCTCGACGAGCGCCCACATCCAGCGGCCGTCCTGCCGCTTCCGCTTCGCCGCGAACGCGCCGGCGGCCTCCATCCGGTCGCGATGCTGGCGAACCTGGTCCCAGAGTGCGTCGAGCCCGGTTTCGGCAAGGCCGGAGACAAGGAGGACGGGCGGGGTCCAGGCCGCCCCCGGTGGCACCAGGATGTGGAGCGCGGCCCGGTAGTCTGCGGCCGCCGCCGCGGCCCGCTCGCCGCCCGAACCATCGGCCTTGTTCACGGCGATGATGTCGGCGAGCTCGATGATGCCCTTCTTGATGCCCTGCAGCTCGTCGCCGGCGCCCGGCAGGGCCACGACCAGAAACGTATCGGTAAGGTCGGCCACCGCGGTCTCGGACTGGCCGACGCCGACCGTCTCGACGAGGACGACGTCGAATCCCGCCGCTTCGCAGAGCAGCATGGCCTCGCGTGTCCGGGCCGCGACGCCCCCGAGCGTGCCGGACGAGGGGGAGGGACGGACGAAGGCCGCCGGCGCCGTTGCCAGCCGGGCCATGCGGGTCTTGTCGCCCAGGATGGCTCCGCCCGTGCGGCTCGAACTCGGATCGACGGCCAGAACCGCCACCCGGTGTCCGCGATCGATCAGGTAGCTGCCGAGCGCGTCGATCAACGTGGATTTGCCGACGCCCGGGACCCCCGTGATGCCGACCCGGATTGCGCGCCCGGTTCGGCTCATCAGGCCGTCGACCAGCGCCCGGGCGCCGGGCCTGTCCTCGGGACGCTTCGATTCGACGAGCGTGATCGCCCGCGCAAGCGCGGCTCGGTCGCCGCCTGCGACGGCCTCCCCATCGGGCGGGATACGCCGGCTCATGGCCCCTTGTGCCGGTGCGGCGGCGCTTCGTCGAGCCGCATCAGGCGGACGCTTGAGAGGCGGGAAAGAGCAGCGGCACCAGCGCGCCGACGGCAAGGGCCAGCCCGGCCGCGAAGAGCGCGTCGTGCGACTCCGTCCGGGAAAACAGGGCGGCGAGCGCGAACCCTGTGAGCGCCTGGGCGACGGCGAAACCGGCCGTGGCCCTGACCCATATCGCCCCCGCGGCGGGTCCGGCCAGTTCCCGGGCCCGCGCCAGAGCCGCGGCCGCGATGCCGACCGCGGTGAAACCGCCGAGCGCGGCCGCGCTCATGACGGCGAGGCGTCCCGGCACGAAGACGAGTGCGAGCGAGGCGATCTGGATTCCGATCCCGATCCGGAGCGCGGTTCCGGCTCCCCACCGGTCGGCCATCCGGCCGACGAGCAGCGGACCGGGAAGCCCGCCGAGGCCGAAGAGGAGCCAGGCCAGCGCCGCCTGATCCAGTCCCATCGAGCGGCCGCGGACGACGAGGTCGGCGAAATAGACCATGTGCGGCACGAAGGCTCCCGCCGAGAGCGCATAGGCGACGTAGAGACGGCCTGCTCCCGCGGACGGGGCGGTCGGGATCACGATGTCGCCGCTCGGCCAGGCCCGTGCCGCGCAAGCCCACAGCACAGCGGCGACGAGGGCGAGGCCCAGCCAGGTTTCCGGGATTCCGGCCTCGAGGAAGGTGGGCACCACGAGCGCGCTGGCCACCACGCCCCCGGCCACCCCGCTGAGGACGATTCCGCCCGCGAAGCCGCGGCGCGCTGCCGGCACCGCACCCTGCACGGCAGGACCCGCCAACGCCATGAGGATGCCGCCCGCGATCCCGGCCGCGCCTCGCCAAAACGCGAGCCACGGCACGCCGGCATGCCAGGCGCAAGCCGAGAGCGAAAGGACGACGAGGGCCATCCCGAGATTCAGAGCCGCCGGCGTGCCGAGCCGTCGGGCGAGGCTTCGGGCCGAGAGGACGCCGACGAGATAGCCCGCCAGGTTGAGCGCCCCGAGAAGCCCGGCCTCAGCCCCGCTGACCCAGCCGGCCGTGACCATCGCCGGAAACAGCGGCACATAGGCGAAGCGCGCGAGACCGTTTCCCGAGAGCGTCGCGGTAGCGCCTGCAAAAGCGAGGGCGAGCGTACGGTCCGAAGCGGGGGCGGGGGCTGTGATCACCCCACCATATTCAGGTCGGGACGGGATGCGTCCAGAGCGGCCGCGACATGGCTCGGCCGCGCCCGCCGCCTCTATGCCGCCGTCTCGATCGCCATTCCGACCCGGCCCCAGCCCGGCAGCTTCAAGGCGGGCCTGCGAAGATCGATGCCGGTGACGAGGCCGAGGAAGTTCATCTCGAATCCCTCCACCCAGCCCAGCGTCACGCCGAGATAGCCGCCGAGCTGCACCTGAATGCCGGTCCGGCTCGGGGTCAGCCCGATCATGTCGCTGGCCGGGTGATAGTCCTTGCCAAGCGCGGTCGGCGGCATGGCGACCTGAAGTTCAGGCAAATCGGCCAGGACATGGGCCACGAAGGTGTTCGAGTTCGGCCCGGGCCAGACGCGGTAATCGCCCCCATTCCGGTACGGGTAGGCCGCGACCGCCTGGGCCAGCTTGGGGATCAGCCGCTCGGCGGCATCGCCGTCGAGAGCGACGACGAGCTGCGGCGCGTTGCCGAACCAGCGGGCGTCGGCCGGCCAGCCATTGGTACGGACGGGCGTGCCCCAGCCGACCTTGTCGAAGCGGGTGTAGCGGGCGGCGCCCTCGGGCTTGACCACGATCCAGCTGTGATGGGCGACGATGCCCTTCCAGCGCCCGGTTCGGGCCGCGTAGATCCGGACCATCGCGCCTCGATGCGCGGCCGGCTCGGGCAGGATATGCGCGCTCGACCAGTCGGCACGGCTCCAGTCCGGCGCCGCATCCTCGCGCATCGCCCACCACAGGGCATGGGTGGCGAGAGGCAGGATGAACAGGATCAGGATCGCGAGGAGCACGCGGAGGGTCATTGGTCGGGAAGCAGAGGGAGGGAGCACGGGACCGCATGACGGGTCGGCGGCATGGATGATATGATCATGGACGAGCAGCTTTGCTACCCGTCGTGAGCAACGACACATGAACCTGCACCTGGTCCCGTCAATCCCGGTGATTCCGGGTGCGGACGGCCTCAAAGCGTTTCGGCCGCTTTCCCCGGAACTCGCCGCGGTGACGATCCGCCTCGCAGATCTCGCCTGAACCGCCCAGTTAGGCAGCCTGCATCCGGCCGCCGCTCGACACACGCCGCCAGGCCAGCACCCCGAGCGGCCATAGCAGGGCCGCGAAGGTCATCGAGGCGAGGACTGCCGAGACCGGGCGCTCGAAGAAGGGCAGGATGCTCCCGTCCGACTTGATGAGCGAGGTCACGAAGCTCTGCTCGACCATCGTGCCCATCACGATGCCGAGCACCATGGCGGCGACCGGGTATCCGTTCGCCTCCATGACGTAGCCGATGAGCCCGAAGGCCGCGACGATGAGCACGGCGACGAGGTTGTTGCCGGTCGCGAAGGCGCCGACGGCGGCGCACATCAGCACGATCGGCATGATCGAGGCGCGCGGCGCTCCCATGACGTAGCTCGTGCCCCGAATCATCATGATCCCGAGCGGGATCATGATGATGTTGGCGATGACGAAGATGATGTAGAGCGCGTACATGCTGGAGGCGCGCTCGGTGAAGAGCGTCGGGCCCGGATTGAGCCCCTTCATGTAGAGGACGCCGATCGCGATCGCCGTGATGGTGTCGCCGGGAATGCCGAACAGCAGCGACGGCACCCACCCCGAAGCGAGGCTCGCGTTGTTCGAGGCGCCTGCCTCGACGAGCCCCTCCGGGTGGCCCGTGCCGAACTTCTCCGGCTCCTTGGAGAACCGTTTCGACATCGCGTAGCTGACCCAGGCTGCCATGTCCGCGCCCGCGCCCGGCAGCACACCGATGATGATGCCGATGACGTTGCCGCGCATCATCTGGCGCCAGTATTTCTTGGTCAGCGCGATCTGCCCGGCCAGGATCGAGCCGAAACGCCGCCTTGCGAGCTTCGGCGGCTCTGGCGTGAGGAGCGCCCGCATCACCTCCGACACCGCAAAGGCCCCGACGAGGGCCGGCACCGGCTCGATGCCGCCGAGGAGATCCGTGAACCCGAAGGTGAAGCGCGGCACCCCGCCCGGATTCTCCATCCCGATGCAGGAGACGAGGAGCCCGAGCAGCATGGAGGCGATCGCCTTCACGGGCGAGGAGCGCGCGACCAGCGTCGCGCACATCAGCCCCATCACGGCGAGCCAGAAATACTCGAAGGTCGAGAAGCTGAAGGCGAGCTCGGCGAGGAGCGGCGCCATGGCGACGAGCGAGATCGTCCCGGCGATCCCCCCGATGGCGCTGAACCAGACGCAGCAGCCGAGCGCGAGCTCGGGGACGCCCTTCCGGGTCATCGCATAGGCTTCGTCCGTATAGGCGGCCGAGGCCGGCGTGCCCGGGATGCGGAGCAGCGTTCCCGGGATGTCGCCCGAGAAGATCGCCATCGCGGAGGCCGAGATGATGGTCGCGACGGCGGCGATCGGGGAGAGGTAGAAGGTGACCGGCACGAGGAGCGCCGTCGCCATCGTGGCGGACAGGCCGGGAAGGCAGCCGACCACCAGACCATAGACCGAGGAGGCCAGGATCGCGATGAGCACGTCCGGCGCCGCGACCATCCGGAAGGCTTCGATCCAGGTGTTCATCGGTCGGGGCTCATGTCCAGGGCATTGCCAGGAGCCCGTCCGCGAGCGGCACGCGAAGCAGCTTGTAGAAGATGAGGTGAATGACGGGCGGCGCGATCGCGGCGAGCGAGAGCGCGAGAACCCACGACCCCCGGAACGCGACGACGAGCGTCACGATCATCACGGCCGCGGTCGGCACGAAGCCGAGCCTTTCGACGGCCACGACGTAGAAGACGAGGAGCGCGGGCGGCAGAAGCGCCAGGAGGCCGGACCAGAAGGGCGGCGGCGGTGCGGCCGCGAAGCTTTCGCGGGAGCCTTCGATCGACGCGAGGTCCGCCTCGGCCTCCTCCTCGAAACGCCGCCCGATCCCGGCGGCGATCATCACCCCGCAGGCGACGAGGCCGAGACCGATGACGAGCGGGAACACGTTCGGCCCCACCTGCTGACCGGGCACGGGCGGCAGGATGGAGCCGCCATAGGCCGCGCCCGCCCCGAGGGCGGCGACGAGGCCTCCGCTCACGCGGTCAGGAACGAGCATGGCTTCCCCCGGCAGCGGAGGTCGGGATGCGGCTCTCCGGCCGCCTCACACCTTGGCGAGCCCGGCGGCCTTCATGGCGATCCCCATCTTGGCATCGCCCGCGTCCATGAAGGTCGCGAAGCCGGCGGCATCGGCCCAGGTCATGCCGAAGCCGCGATTGGTCATGAATTCCTTGTAGCCGGCGCTGTCGAAGACCTTCTTCAGCGCGGCGCCGAGCTTCGCCTGGACGTCGGCCGGAAGGTTTTTCGGTCCGGCGATCCCGCGCCAGGCACCCGTCGCGTAATCCACGCCCATCGCTTCCTTCAGGGTCGGCACGTTCGGAAACTGAGGATTACGCTCGGGCGCCATGATGGCGAGGCTCCGGGCACGGCCGGCCTCGATGATCGAGCGGGCCTCGGGAACCGAGCACGGCACGATGTCGACGCCGCCGGCCGCGAGGTCCTGCATGGCGGGCGCGGCGCCGTTCGACGGCACCCAGGCGACCTGGTTCGCCGGCAGCCCCATGCTCTGCATCCAGCCGACGAGCGCGAGATGCCAGATCCCGCCCTGGCCGGTGCCGGAGGCCTTCATCTTGCCCGGCGGGCTCGCCTTGATGGCGTCGGCCAGGTCCTTGACGGTCTTGTACGGGGAATCCGCCCGGACCTGGATGCCGGGCGGGTCCTCGTTCACGAGCGCGAGCGGCGAGTAGCTCTTCGGCGTGAGTTCGGTCAGCCCTTGCCAATGCATCATGCTGATCTCGACCGTCAGCATTCCGAGCGTGTAGCCGTCCGGCGGCGCGGCCGCGATGGCGGCATGGCCGACGACTCCGCTGCCGCCCGTCCGGTTGACCACATTGACCGGCTGGCCGAGCTCCTTCTCCAGCAGCGAGGAGACGATGCGGACCGTCGCATCCGTGCCGCCGCCGGCGCCCCACGGGCAGATCATGGTGATCGGGCGGGACGGATAGGCGGCCTGGGCAGATGCTTGCCCGATGCCGGCCATCACACCGGCCCCGGCGACCGCGGACGCAACGAAGCTGCGCCTGGACACGTCCTTCATGATTCCTCCCGGACCCGGACGTCGACGCCGGTTCTCGAGCGGGATGCTAGCATCGTGAGACGGCCCGTCAAACCGATCGGGCCTCGCTCCGCCTATCGTCCACCACCCGCTGAACAATCGGGAGCGCGGGCGCGTTTGGGTAACTCTTCCCTGGCAGGATGGTGATGCAATGACGAGCGAGCGACCGTGAGGCTGACCTCCCGCCTTCTTGGGGCCGCGCAGCTGGCCGCGAGCCTCGCATCCACCGCGCAGGCGGGAGACGTGCCGCTTCCGCCTCCGCGCCCGGCCGGGCTTGTTCCCGCCTCGACCGACGTCGTCTCGGCTCCGGCGGCCCAAGGCGAAGCTGTGCCGTCGGGCCGCGATCTCTACCTTCCTCTCCTCACGGCCGAAGCCAAGGCACGCGGGCTTCCGCCCGACGTGGCCGACGCGGTCGCCCGGATCGAGAGCGGCTACCGGTCCGGAGCCGTGGGCGGGGATGGCGAACGCGGCATGATGCAGGTCATGCCCCCGACTGCCGCCATGCTGGGGTTTCGCGGCAGCCTCGCCGAACTGGCGAAGCCCGAGACGAACATCCGCCTCGGCGTGGCCTATCTGGCGGGCGCGTGGCGGGCCGCCGATGGCGACCTGTGCCGCGCCTTGATGAAGTACCGGGCCGGTCACAACCAGGAGCGGATGTCGGCGCTCTCGGTCGAGTATTGCCGCCGCGCCAAGGTGCACCTTGCTTCGATCGGCTCGCCGCTCGCGGCCGGAGCCCTGCCGGCCGCCGAGTTCGGCACCGTGCCGGCGACCGATCCCCAAACGCCCTTCAGCGGCTTGTCCCGCACCTGGTCCGCACAAGGGTTGGCACGCCGCGGCCGCCGTCTCGTCGTCGTGGATCGCGGCCGGTTCTGGGCGTCCCACCGGGCGCGCATGAAGGCGATCGAAGCGCGCCTGCACTGGCGTCGCGGCGGGATCCTCGCCGGAACCTGACCTTGTCGCCATGACGTCCTGTGCCGGACGGGGCGCGGGCCCATGTGACGCGCCGCTCGCATGTCAGCGAGCCGCGATCCGCGCCTCCCGAGACGGGATCTCGTCGCGCGCGCTGGGCGGTTTCGTCTGCCAGAAATTCCCCGTACGCCCGCGTTCGAAGCCGATCTTGTAGAGGCGCCGCATCCGCGCGGTGTCGAACCCGCTCTGGCCGGAGGGGTCGGAGGTGCCGGCGACGTCCTCTTTGCGGATGTAGGTCAGGTTGAAGCTGAAGCCCGTGCGGGTCGAGGCGTCATAGGTCGACCGCAGATCGTTGCGGATCTGCTGCGCCAGGGTCAGCGAGATGGTTCGCTTGGTAATCTCCGTCGTCCGGTTCTCCGTCACCTCGAAATCCGGCAGCGGAGACGTGTTGAGGAGGATGAACATGCGTCCGCCGCGAACGGAGAACCGGTTCGTGGACGATGCGCCGAGATAGTTGCGGGGCAGGGTGAAGACATTGGCCGAGATCCCGCCATCCACGTGCATCTCCTGGAAGGCCCGGCCGTTGGCCTGCACGCCGATCAGGGTCGGCGGAAAAACGACGGGGACGGAGGCAGATGCCACCATGACGTCGCGGAAGAGTTCGACCGCGCGCTGGTCGCCGCCCCGGGCGATCAGCCCCATGTCCCAAAGGACCGGCCGCTGGGCATCGAGGTTGGTCGTCAGCACGAGGAGGAGGCGTCCGCGCTCGCTCTCCCGCGCCACCTCCGCCACGAAGTCCGGCGTGACGTAGCGGGCCACGACCTGCCGCAGATTGTCGTTCGAGAAGACCGAGGCTCCGAACAGCGTGCTCACCAGGCTGGGGTCTGCCAGGAACTCCTCCGCAACGCCGCTGGTGTAGAGATCCTTGATGGTGGCGTCATAGCGCGGGCCGAGAAAGGCGAAGGGAGCGATGAGCGCGCCGGTCGACACGCCGGAGACGATCGTGAATTCGGGCCTCCGGCCGGATTGCGTCCAGCCGTTGAGGATGCCGGCCCCGTAGGCGCCGTCGCCGCCGCCCCCGGACAGGGTCAGGTAGGTGGGCGACCGACCGGCCTGCTCGATCACGCGGGAGGTGCGACGCTCGAAGGCGGCGTCCGGATAGTCGCCCCAGGTCCGGACATGCGCCACGTCGGGTTCGGCCCGCGCCGCCTCCGACAGCGTGTAGGGCGTCCGGGGTGCGACGCAACCGGTCGCGAGGCCGCCCATGAGGAGCAGGCACGCGACCCTGAACAAATCCGTCATCGATGTGCCACCGGGCAAACCTTCAAGAGCCCGCTACTCCGCCGCTTCTCGCGCGGCGAAACCAAGGCGCCCGTTCAGCTCGTGGACGAGCCGCTCCGCTGCGTCCGCAATCACCGTCCCGGGCGGGAAGATGGCCGAGGCGCCGGCGACGTAGAGGGCGTCGTAATCGGCCGGCGGCACCACGCCGCCGACCACGATCATGATGTCCTCGCGGCCGTATTCCGCAAGCGCGGCCCTGAGTTCGGGGACAAGCGTCAGGTGGCCCGCCGCGAGCGACGAGACGCCGACGATGTGGACGTCGTTCTCGATCGCCTGCCGGGCGGCCTCAGCCGGGGTCGCGAAGAGCGGCCCGATATCGACGTCGAAGCCGAGATCCGCGAAGGCCGAGGCGATAACCTTCTGGCCGCGGTCATGCCCGTCCTGGCCCATCTTGGCGACCAGGATCCGGGGCCGCCGCCCGTCATTCTCCTCGAAGGCCTCGACGAGGTGGCGCACCCGTTCCACCGCCGGTGACATCGCTCCCGCCTCCCGCTTGTAGACGCCCGAGATCGCCTTGATCTCGGCCCGGTGCCGGCCCCATACGCGCTCCAGCGCGGCCGAGATCTCGCCGACGGTGGCCTTGTGCCGCGCTGCCTGGATCGCAAGCGCGAGGAGGTTGCCGCCGCCCTCGCCGGCGCCGCGGGCCAGGTCGTCCAAAGCCGCCGTGACGGCGGCCTCGTTCCGCTCGGCGCGGAGCCGGCGCAGCTTGTCGAGCTGAAAGGTTCGCACGGCGGAATTGTCGACCCTCAGCACGTCGAGCGGGCGCTCCTCGACGGGCTTGTACTTATTCACGCCGACCACGGTCTGGGTGCCGGAATCGATCCGCGCCTGGGTGCGGGCCGCCGCCTCCTCGATCCGAAGTTTCGGGATGCCGGCCTCGATCGCCTTCGCCATGCCGCCGAGCCGTTCGACCTCCTGGATGTGGTCCCAGGCCTTGGCCGCGAGATCGGCCGTGAGCCGCTCGATGAAGAACGAGCCGCCCCATGGATCGATGATCCGGGTCGTGCCGCTCTCCTGCTGCAGCACGAGCTGCGTGTTGCGGGCGATGCGGGCCGAGAAGTCGGTCGGGAGTGCCAGCGCCTCGTCGAGCGCGTTGGTGTGCAGCGATTGCGT
>NZ_CAXTAZ010000062.1:0-27438 GCF_964242715.1 uncultured Enterovirga sp. | reverse complement strand
GACCGAAATGACTCCGATGATCGGTCTCCGGCCGGCTCCTCAATGCGGAGAAGTTCGGCCGGACGATCCAAACCGGGACCTTGGACGAGGCTTCGATCGCCCGCTGGATGAAGCTGCTGGCGCACCAGACTTCGTCGAACCGCTCCAGGATCGGTAGCCATTCGGGCTTTAGCGACGCGAGTTCGAAGTAGCACACAAGCACGTTAAAGGATGCGCCCTCATCCCAGATGACACGGAGCCGCGCCGGATCGTTCTCCAGGATACTGGCCAGGAGATCGAGGTTGAGATGAACGACCTGAATAGGCTGAGGAGCATCTGCCGGGAAATTCCCCTCTACTCTCTTCAGGCGGTCGAACCCGACCGTCCAGGCATTCGCGCTCGTTTCCCAGCCTGTGGCCTGGATCGCTTTCAGATAGCCTTTGCTGCTGATCGACAGCCCATTCAGGAATGCGAGCGGACCGATCAGCCTTACACCAGGCCGCGAACCCGCTCGAGGCGCCCACCTGGGCCGCACCGAAGGCGCAGAGGGCACGAGCACTTGGCCCTCGAGTTCCCGGGCCACCCGGGCGAGGTAGAGATGCGGAGGCTCATCCTGGGTCCAGGCACCAGCGACCTGCGTCCGCAACTCGTAGCCATCCGACACGCGGCCCGAATGGACGACGAGCCCCACCCGCTTACCCTCTTGAGCGGCCACGAAGCCGAATAGTCTTTCCAGGGAGTGAGCCGTCTCACCATCGCTCGCGCCCGTCTCCGCTGCGCTCAGGCTATCCGCCGAATGATGAAGTAAGTTCTGAAACAACCTAGGCCGGAACCAGAACATGGTCCCGGCAAAAAACCCCCATTCAGGCGCAATCTGGTCACCCGGATAGAGCGATGCGATCATGCCCGAAAGCGTCGCGTGGTTCTCGCCGATGAACTTCCATCCCGACAGGTAGAGTTCACGGGGGCCTACCATGTCGAGATCCGGTTCTTCGCCGAAGGCCCGGATGACGTGCGAGACAAGCTGCCGGCTGCCCAGCACGGATTCCAGCAGCAAATGTCGCCAGACGTCCGGTTCGGTTGTCCCCTTCTTCGTATGAATTTTGCAGATTGCCAGATAGTCGGAGTCCGCGCCGATCTCCCGCATGACATGCAGGAATGGACCGATGTCACGCCCGGCATTGCCGACGGCATAGATCCGCGCCCTAGGATATGTCCGCCGAATGCGCCTTCTTACGAAATCCGCATGGTCCTCCGGAGTCGTAACGAACAGATCAAAGTCGATTGAGATGTTCTTCAGGCTACGTAGAATCTGCGGCAGCATATCGAGATAGAAGACGTGAGCAATCACGGCAATCTTCTGGCCGACCAGGTCTATGGCGTCTCGGTTCTCGCGCGAGCCCGATTCCAGATAATGCGCCAGAGAATCGTGCATGTAGGCACGAACGTCTGGGTACTTTTCTTGATACCATTTGCCGTCGAAATAGGGGCCAGGGCTGCGACCCTCCTCAGCTCCGTATTCGACATAATGCGCAAATGCGAGTTGCTTCGTTACGGCGACGTCGGAATTTTCTCGCAGGTACCATTGCGCGTTGAAGAACGGATTAGGGTTCATTTTCTCCCTCATCCCGATTTCCATGAAGTGCATGAAGGGATTGAGAGAGGACGCTCCAATCTCGGGATACGTGGCGCGGTACCAGTCTGGATTGAAAAGCGGCGTTGGGGACTCATGACGAAATTGGCCATGGAGCGAATAGTAGGCCAAGGGGTTCACCCCTTCCGACCGCTCGTCGTCCTGGACGCTTCGTAAGTACCATTCCGTGTTGAACAATGGCCCTGGCGTACGTTTCTCCTTGAACCCGTGCTTCACGTAGTGAACCAGAGGATTTTCATCATGTTCAGCGACATCGGGATACTTGCGCAGGTACCAACGTGTGCTAAACAGCGGGTGTGGATTTAGCCCACGAGAGGCGCCCCAAACCAGATAATGGTAGGGATTGTTCAGCCCGCGCTCCCAACGGGGAAGTTGGGTTGCGTACCAGTCGCGAGAGAACGCACCTGATTCCTCGAGAACCTTGGCGTCTCTCCTAACTCGCTCGGACTGACTAGCTAGGGCTAGTTCGACACGACGGTACCAGCGGCCAAGAAATGTCACTTTAAGCAGCTTCAGCACGTTGGCATCCAACCTGATCTCGATCCGTTGCTACCGGGCACCGGGTCTTAACCCAGCCTCATTGATCGGCAAAGGTGCTGTGCGCCCGAATGCTAAGCTTCGCGCAGGAGTAGCAAATCTGCCACGTCTGTAATTCCCTCTCGACAACCCTACCTATAGGCGCTCAGCTCTGTGAGACGCTTTTCGGGCGGGCGGCCCCGCGATCGGCCCGGATCTCTGGCGGCAGGCCGAAATCCGCACCCCCGATGGCGAGGCCGAGGAAACGCCACGAGCGGATGAAGTAGCGGTGGAATAGCCGGCGCGGGTCGGTCCCGACGCGAAAGAGCCATTCCAGCCCGAGAACCTGTAGCATCCGGGGCGCGCGCGGGACGAGCCCGGCCGCCACGTTCACGGCCTCGCCGATGGCGAGGACGACGGGGTTGCCGAGCGCTGCGCCCTGCCGGTGGACCCAGATCTCGGATTTCGGAGCGCCTACGCCCATGATGAGCAATGTCGTGCCATGGTCGCGGATGCGGCCCGCGAGGGCCCGGCCGAACGCGTCGTCGGCATCGAAGCCGTAAGGCGGGACTTCGAAGGCCACGCGGTCCGGGGAGAGCCCGCGCGTTGCGAGAATCCGGGTCAGGGCCTCCCCGGCAGCCCTGGTGGCGCAAAGGAGGAAGATTCGCCGATCACTCAAAGCCTGTTCGTCGTCGAGCACGGCCTCCAGCAGATCGTGGCCGGTCACGCGCGACATCCGGCCTCCGCCGCGGAGGCGCCCTCCGCCGCGGAGGCGCGACAGCCAGACCAGCGGCATGCCGTCGAGCGTGCGGGCGGCCGCGCCCGCATAGGCCTGCCGGAAGGCCGCATTCTCGGAGAGCGTGACGATGTGGTCGACATTCGCCGTCACGACGAGGCGCGGAAGGCTGCTGTCGCTCGCCGAGGCCGAGGCCAGGATCTCGGCCGGCGCGTCGCCGACGAAGGTGAGCCCGAACAGACGGGCGCTTAACCTTTGCTGGACCATGAGGTCGTTACCTTGAAGAGCGCGGGGCCCGGCCAGGCGCGCGGGCATGGCGTGGAGGCGATCCGTGACATCGGTGGAGCGCGGCTGGTCGGACAGCATCGACCGGAAGGCCTGGCGCTTCCTGGCCCGGCACGTGACGACGCGGCCCTTCACGCTGTCCGGTCCGACGGCGGTGGCCTCGATCACCTTCGACGACGTGCCGGACAGCGCCGCGGCCGTCGGCGCTCCCGTGCTGAAACGGGCCGGGGTTGCGGGAACCTTCTATGTGGCGGCCGAGACCTGCGGCGAGGTCGACACGCATTGGCGCGTCGCGAGCCGCGAACAGGTCCGTGATCTCGCCGCGGCGGGTCACGAAATCGGCTGCCACACCGCGCCTCATGTCAACGTGCAGTCGCTCGGTGCCGCGGCGCTCGCGGCCGAATGCGAGCGAAGCGCAGCGCTCCTGGCCGAGATCACCGGAGCCCGGCCGGTGAATTTCGCCTATCCGTTCGGTGATTTGGGCATCCGGCAGGTTCGGGCCCTGGCCGGCCGCTTCCATTCCTGCCGCACCATCTACGAACGCCTGAATGCCGGGACGCTCGATCTCGCCATGGTCGGCGCGATCGGGCTGTTCGACCGCACGATGGACCGATCGCGCCTCGAGAGGCTGATCGCGGAGGCGGCCGAGACGCGCGGCTGGCTCGTCTTCTACACCCATGACGTCGCGGACGAGCCGACCTTCATGGGAACGTCGCCCCGTCTCCTCACCGAAACGCTGACGCTTCTCGCCCGGCACGACATCCCTTGCCTGACGATGGAGGACGCGCTCCGACACCACGGCCTGCCCGGGGCCGGCCGTGAGGCGAGCCGGGTTCACGGCCCGGTCGTCCCGTGCGCGGCGAGGTAGCGCAAACCCAGCACCGCCATCGCGAACATGAAGAAGACGGCGCTGTTCGCGTCGTAGAAGACCGACTCGAAGGCCGCCGTGCTGATCCCGAACAGCCAGAGCCGCGCGAACAACATCGCCGTCGGGTCCGGCGCGGCATGGCTCGAGGCGCGGTCGAAATCCCGCAGCGGCAGCCAGATGAAGACGAGTGCCGTGAGCGCGAGACCCGGCAGTCCCATGAACAGGGCCGTGTCCAGATAGCCGTTATGGGCCTGGTCGGCCTGGTTGACCCAGGTCAGCTGCTCCGATCCGCCATAGAGCGTCGCCTCGGTCTTCCAGAAGGCGCCGTAGCCCCAGCCCGTGACGGGCCTCGCGAGAATTCGGTCGACGGTGAAGTCCCAGATCTCGGCCCGGCCCGTGAAGGTGACGTCGGACAGGATTGTCGACACGACGGCCTTCACGGGCGGGAAGAAGAGGGATCCGAGCGAGATCGTCAGGAGAAGGGCGAGCGGACCCAGCAGGATGAGGGCGCGGCCGAACAGCCCCGTCACCATCCGGCAGAGGCTCGTCCCGAGGAGGACGAGCGGCAGGAGGGCGATCGCGGTCTTCGAGGCCGTGAAGGCGAGGAAGATCGCAGCCAGCGCGGCAAGCGTCCCGCCGAGCGCCCGCCGCCCCTGCGCGAAGGCGAAGAGGCCGATGACGACGAAGACCGCCATCACGGCCCCGGCTTCGTTCTTGTGCGAGAAAGGGCCGCGCCACGCCCCGGCATGTTCCGGCTCGCGAAGATCGAGCGCGGTGTGCATGGCGAGGTCCGGCACCAGGGCGAGCGAGAGATAGCTGACCACAACGACGGCGAGCGCCGTGCCGGCCAGGAGATCGGCGAAATGCCGGACCGAGCGCGCCGCCAGCATGATCGCGGCGGATGCCAGGATCGCGATCGCGAGCAGGACGGCGCGCCGCAGAGACAGCGCAGGCGAGACGGAGAGAAGGACGGACACCGCCATCCAGCCTGCGGCCAGGATGTAAGGCCGGGTCGCGAGGGCCTGGAGAGAGCCGGGGCCGAGCCGACGGAACAGGGCTGCGACCGCAATCCCGACCAGCGAGAAGGCCACCTGCGTGGCGAGGCTGCCGCCATCCGACGCCTCGATATTCGAGACCGAGCTCAGGTCGTGGAACGGATCGAGGCGGACCCAGACGAGAAGCAGGACAGCGACGACGAAGGCCGCCCGGAGGCCGTCCGGGACGTCGCGCCCCCCCGACCGAGCGGGCCGGCCGATCGCCGCGTCCGGGAGATCGCTCGTGATGGTCATGGCGGGCGCCTCTCAGGCCCGGCCCGGCGACCCGGAGAGCGGGACGAGCACGGGCGAGCTTGCGACACCCGGCCGCCCCGGGCGGAGCACCGCAAGGGCAGCGCCCGCCAGGAGACCGAGCAGCAAGGCGACCGGCAGCAGCATCTTCGGCGAGGGCGGCCAGGATCGGCCGAGCGGCGGGGTCGCGGCGGAGATGACCCGGATGTTGGTCGAGTCGAGCCGCTCCTGCTGGCCCGTCTCGCGAGCCCGTTTCAGGAAGGCCTCGTAGACGGTCCGCTGCACGTCGACGTCGCGTTCGAGCTCGCGCAGCCCGATCAGGGCGCGGTCGTTCGTCGTCGTCTCGCGCTTCAGCTTGTCCAGCTCGCGTTGGATCGCAGCCTCGCCGGCGACCGCCCGGTCGAGCTCCTTGACCGTGGAGTCGATGATCCGGGTCTTCTCCCGTGCGAGGGCGCGGTCGAGTTCGCGGATCTGCGCATTCTGCTCGGAGATGAGCGGGTGCCTCGGCCCGAGCCGGATGCTGGTCTCGGCATTCTGCCGCGCCAGATCGGCCTGCTGCTGACGAAGCGCCCGCAATTCGGTCGATTGCAGCATCTCGGGCAGGGCCGTGCCGTCGCTGACCCGAAGCTGCCGAGCCTGGTCGGCCCGCGCGCGCGCTTCCGCCGTCCGGATGGAGGCCGACGCGAGCTGCTGGTTCAGCTCGCCGAGCCGCTGGTCGACGAGCAGCCGCCCGTTCGTCGCGACGAGCCGATTGTCCTCGCGGTATTTGGCGAGCCGGTTCTCCGCCGTCTGCAGCCCCTGACGCAATTCGGTCAGCCGCGCCGCCAGCGCCTCCGAGGCCCGGGCAGCCGAGTTTGCGCGCGCGACCGTCTCCTGGGCGGAATAGATGTCCGCGATGGTGTTGGCGATTAGCGCCGCCTTGTCGCCCTGCTCGGACCTGACCAGCACCTCGATCACGAAGGTCCGCTCCGGCCGGCGGATCACGACCTTGCGCCGCAGCTCCTCGATCGCCCGGAGCGAGGGGTCACGCGTGATAGTCTCCGGCGCGGCCAGGCCGAGGAGACGCTTCATCGTCTCGGCAAGGCCGTCGCGGGCCGGGAGCGGCTTTGCGAATTCGGGATCGTCCTGCAGACGCAGGCGGGTGACGACGCGGCCCAGCACGCTATCCGAACCGATCACGCGGACCTGGCTCTCGGCGATCGAGACGCCACTATCGGCGAGCGGCGACGTCGGCGTGACCCCGTTCTCGACCACGCGCAGATCGGCCGGATCGATCAGGATCTGGACCTGCGCGGTGTAGATCGCGGGGAGCCAAGGCAGCGCGACGAGCGCAAGCACGAGCGCGAGCGCTCCACAGCCCGCCACGATCCCGAGCCGCGCGCGGATCCGGCCCAGGATTTCGGGCAGGTCGAGCGAGGCCTTGGAGGCCGCCGTCGGAACGGCAGCCGCCGGCATGCTCGGTTGAGCTCGGGATTGCTGGGCGAAATTGAACATGCGCCGGTCCCCAACCTGCCCTGTTCCGGCCATCGGACGGGAGTCGGACATCGACTGTCCCCCAACGACCCCGCCTCGTGCCACCTTGGGACGATCCCATGGTCACGCGACGCAGTGCATGACGTCGGGCGCAACCAGGGTGCCAGAGATCGCGACCGGTAGCGTTCAGGCAGGGGAGTGAAGGCCGAGGCTCTGCCGGAAGCGAGCCGCATCCTCAGCCGCAAGGCGCGCCCAACGCGCGGCATTGACCCGCGAGGCCGAGGCGGCCTCCGGGAGGTTGCCGAGGACCCAATCGCGGATCGCGGCCGCTGCGCGGTCGGGATCGTCCGGATCGATATGCAGGCCAGACCCGGCCAGGACCTCCTCGAAGACCTCGCCCCGCGGCGCGATCACCGGGAGGCCGCCATGCTGTACTTCGAGCAAAGGCAAGCCGAGGCCTTCGGCCTTGGAGGTCGAGACGAGCGCGTGGCTCTCCTCCACCCTGCGCCGCATGCCGGCGTCGTCGACGCCTTGGTGGAGGGAGAGGAAGGGCGGCGGATCGCGCAGGAAGGCGTGCTGGCCCCAGCCGATCCGCCCGACGATATCGAGATGGGCCGGCATTCCGGCCGCGTTCAGGGCACCCGTGATTGCGATCGCGGCCGGATAATTCTTGCGCGGCTCGATCGTTCCGATCGCCAGGAGGCGGAGCGTCTCGCCTGGCCGGAAGCGGCGGGGCGGGGCGGCGCCGGCGAGCCCGAACACGTCGCGGGCGGGAGGTCGGAGGAGGCGGATATCGGCCTCGGGGCTCGCGAAAGCCCGGAGCGCCGTCGCCGTCGTCTCCGAATTGACCAGAAAACGCTGCCCGTGCCGGACCGCGAAGCCGAAAGCAGGTGCCATGTAGCGCCGCGCCTTCCAGTTCAGGTCCTCGGGGCGCGTGAGCAGGAAGGTGTCGTGGACATAGATGATGCACCGCGATCCGAGCCTCACGGCCAGCGGGCCCGGCGGAAAGCCGGGAAAGATCAGGAGGGCCGAGCGGTCGAGGAGTCCGCGCCCGGCGATCCCGACCTGCTGCTCCATCAGCATGTGGAGGAGATTCCGGCTCCGGACGGCTTCAACCCGATGCGGGGCGAGCGCCTCGGCCGAGAAGAGATCGAGCCCGACGCGCTCGATGCCGGTGACGTGGCCGCGCAGATGCGTCTGGTCGACGATGATGCGGCGGGACTGGTCCTCCGTTCTCCCGGCCATCACCGCGCGCTCCACCCGAGGAGCCGGGCCGCCTCGCGCCGGGCCCTGTAGCCGGCATAGAGCGCGCGCCGCATCCAGAGCGGCTGCGTCCTGCCCCATACCCGCTGCTTCAGCCGCCGCGCGAGCCGGATGAAGGGCCGGGAGGCCGGGCCGACCGTCGCGCCGGCCCCGGGATGGGGCGCCGAAGCGAAAGCAAAGCTGCCAAGGGTCTCGGCGCCTAGCCGGATGCGGCCGTCCTCGGACGCTGGCAGCCGCAAGCCCAATTCGACGAAGGCGTCGTGCAGCGTGAGATAGGAGGCGGCGTGGCTGTTCCGGCTCTCGAGCGCCATCCTGCCCCAGCGCGACAGATTGGCCAGCCGCCCGGGATCGGCGATCAAGGCCGAGATCGCGGCCGCGAGGGCGCCGGGCTCGGGCTCGACGAGCATACCGGAGACGCCGTCGATTACCGCCGTCGTGAGGCCCGTGCTGCGGTAGGCGACGGTCGGGAGGCCGCAGAGGCCCGCTTCGATCGCGGTCTGGCCCAGCGTCTCGAGCCGGCTCGCCGTGACATGCAGGTCGCAGGCCCCGTACCAGGCGGCGAGGTCGGCCTCGTCGCCGACCGGGCCCGCGAGGACGAGATTCGGCAGGGGGAAGGCTGCGGGGTCGTCGATCCGGCCGATCGCCACGAAGCCGATCCCGGGCGCTGCGACCTGGGCGAGCGAAGCCGCGAGATCGACCCCGCCCTTCGAGGGCTGGTCGGCGATCACGGCCCCGAACAGGATGAGAAAGTCCGTCTCCGAAAGGCCGAGCCGCCGGCGCAGCTCGCGCTTGTCGCCCGGACGAAACACCTGGGTCGGAAAGGCGAGGTCGATCCGAGCGATGCGGCTGCCCTCAGGCGCGAGGTGGCGGGCGCGCTCTTCCGTCCAAGCCGAATTGGCGAGCAGGAGCGGGGCGGGCGTCGTCGCCAGGAAACGCCGCTTGTCGCGGAAGACCGAGGCGATCCGGGCGGGCTGAAGCTGCGGATAGAGGTCCGGGGTCGGGCAGAGGGCGTCGCAGCCGGTCGCGATCCGGTTGCCGGGATCGGGATGCGCGCAGCGCCCCGTCAGGAGAAACAGGTCGTGCAGCACGGCCGCGACGGGCGCGCAGGCATGGAGCCGTTCCAGCATCCCGACCGTGCGGGTCGCCCCGTGCAGGTTGCCGGCCAGGATCAGATCCGGCGCCTCGGCCAGGATCGCGGCTTCGGTCGCCGGGAAGCGGTCCGTCCATTCCGCCGCGACACCCGGCGACTCGTCGTTCAGCGCATGCGGGACGACCTCGTGGCCGCCGTAGCGCAGCGCCTCAGCGAGCCGGCGATGTGCAATCCCAGCGCCCCCGTTCGGCCCGGAATCGTTCAATGCCGCGATCCGCAGCGCCCGGGGCGGGACGTTGTCGATGGCGTCCGGCTCGTTCTGCACCAGGACAGGACGCCCGATCCGGGCGAGGCGGCAGCCGGAGCGGGCGAGGCGGGGCCAGAGTTCGGCCACGGGATCGCCCGCAGCGGCGGACAAGCCGCCCGCGCGCGCGACCGCGCTTCCACGGAGCAGGATCTCGCCGCCGCGAAACGGGGCCGTGACGGAGGCGGGCCGCAATGCCGCCCGAGCCTCGTCGTCGCGGAGGAAACCCGGAGGCGAGGCCAGGATGTCGAGATGGGCAATGACGCCGTCGCGATGGATGATACGCAGGCCCGCCACCGCGTCCGCCGCGTCGAGCCAGGCAGCGAACGCGAGCGCCGCCAGGGCGCCTGGCGCAAGCGTATCGCCGGCCCGCAGGACGAGGAGAAACTCGGCCTCATACGCCGAGACCGCCGCCGACAAGGCCGCCGCCTGGCGGTCAGGCGCATCGACCACCCGCATCACATCCGCGGCGGGATAACCTTGCGAATGGATGGACCGGAGAGTTGAGCGCCCGCCGGTTTCGGCCGGACCCGCAACGAACAAGGCGATTCGCGGCCAGGCGCTCCCGTCCGGCAGGGTCGCCGGAAATTCTGCCCGACCGATATCCGTCAGCAGTAATGTCGAGGAGGCGAGTTGCACGACAGGGACGCTCTTAGGCCTGGCACCCGTCCACCCTGCGGGAGAACACCTAAAATTTGGCGCGCCGGAGCCCGGGTTTCTCTGGCCTGTGCTTCAGGGACGCTTCACCATAGCGCCGCGAAGTCCGGCGTTGCGGGCCCGCGTCGGCGATTTGGCAATCACCTGATGGTTCAGCTGATGCGGATGACGCGCTTGCCCTGCACGCCTCGCTCGACCCGCCGCGGCTTCATGGCGAAGTTGGGCGCAGCATCTGTCGCCCTTGCGTCGCCGTCGGCGGCGGCGGCTCGCCGTGGACCGATGGCGGACGCGGACGGATTACGCCAAGCCGCCGAGCGGAAGGGGCTCAGCTTCGGCACGGCCGTGAACATCACCTCGTTCCGCACCGACCCGCTCTACCGGCGCGCGGTGCAGCGCGAATGCGGCATCGTCGTCCCCGAAAACGAGATGAAGTGGGAATATGTCGAGCCGAAACCCGGCCAGGTGACCCATCTCGGCGGGGACGAGATCCGCGATGCGGCGCGGGCCGACGGGCAGCGCCTTCGCGGCACGACACTCGTCTGGCATCGCGGCATGCCGGATTGGGTGCTGGCGAAGATCACGCGCGCCTCAGGCGAGCGCCTGATGCGGGACTGGATCGGCCGCATCGCGGGGCGCTACCGGGGTCAGATCGAATCCTGGGACACCGTGAACGAGATCGTCGACCTCACGGGCGGTCGATCGGACGGCCTGCGCGTGACCCCGTGGCTTGCGGCGCTCGGGCCAGGCTATGTCGACCTCGCCTTCCACACCCTGCGCGAGGTCGATCCCAAGGCCGCCGGCCTCTGGAACGAGGACGATGTCTGCCTCGGCGCCGACTGGATGGAGGCGCGCCGAACCGCGGTCCTGCGTCTCCTCGAAACGTTTTTGGCCCGCGGCGTGCCGATCCGTCGGTTCGGGCTGCAATCCCATCTCAACTCGCTCGTGCCGCTGGACGAGACGGCGCTTCGCCGCTTCCTCGCCCGGCTCGCAGGATTGGGGCTTGCGGTCGAGATCACCGAGCTCGACATCGACGACCGTGCCTTTCCGGCCGACGTTGCGGCGCGGGACCGGGCTGTGGCCGATCTGGCGCGCCGCTACCTGGACGTCGTGCTGGACGAGCCGGCGGTCCTGAACGTTCTGACCTGGGACATCGTCGACATGAATACCTGGCTGAACGAGAGCGATCGCCGACGCCCCGACGGCCTGCCCCAGCGCAGCCTGCCTCTCGACGGAGCGTATCGGCGGAAGCCGTTATGGTCCGCGATCCGGGACGCCTTCGCCGGGGCTCCGGACCACGGCGCCGCTCGGGCACGGGCACGGGCGCGGGCCGCATGAGCAGGAACGCCCTCAGCTCGGCCGGCAGGATCTCATGATCCGCCGCCACCTCGCCCTCTATTTCCTATCGCGCGGCTTCGCGGCGGTCGGGAACCTCGTCGCGGTCGCGGTCTTCACGCGGCTCGCCGGACCGGAGGTCTACGGCCATTACGTCGTCATGTTCGCGGCCGCGCTCGTGATCAGCGGCTTTTCGGTCCAATGGATCCGCTACGCCTTCTTCAATCATTACCGGTCCGACGAGGATCGCGACTTCTTCGCGAGTTTCCTCGCCCTGATCGCGGCCTCGATGCTGGTCACGGTGGCGGTCGCCGCGATCGCTTTCGCCTTGGACGGGGCGAGTTTCGCCTTCGCGGCCGGAGCGCTGCTCATCGGGCTGGGGACGGCGCTCTTCGAGGTGATCACGGAGGTCTGCCGGACGCGGCTCGAGGTGGGCCGGGCCTCGCTCGCGCTGGTGCTGAAGGCGTCGCTGGTGCTCGCGCTCGGCACACTGGCGCTCCTGTTCGAGCAGAGCGCGCTGGCGCTCGCGGCCGGGATCGCGGTCGCCCATCTGGTCGCCAGCATCCCGGCCGCCATCACCCTCGGCCGGCTCATCGGAGGGCGTCCGACATGGCGGGAGGCCCGAAAGCTTCTCGTGTTCGGCTGGCCCCTGATGCTGTCCTTCGGGATCGGCGCCTTCGCCCAGGGGATCGACCGCTTCTACCTCGCGAGCCTCGAGGGCGCGGCGGTGATCGGCGCGTACGGTGCGCTGAGCGACATCGTCCGGGCGAGTTTCACCGTCCTGGCCGAGAGCGTGAGTCTCGCGACCGTGCCGCTCGCCAAGCGGCAATTCTCCGCGGGCGAGCGGGGCGAGGCGCTTCGCACGCTGAACCACGCCTTCCGGCTTCTCCTCGTCGTCGGCACCTTCATGACGGCGGCCTTCCTGGTCTTCGCGCCGGTGCTCCTGCCGGTCATCTTTCCCCCCTCCTTCCTGGAAGGGTCCGAGACGCTCCTGCCGCCGATCCTGGTCGCGTCCTTCCTGCTGGTCGTCCGGAACGTGTATCTCGCCCAGATCATCTACTTCACCCGCGCGAGCCAGCTCGAGCTCGTCTCGGCCCTGATCCTGGCGGTCGTGAACCTCGTGCTCTGCGCCGTCCTGATCCCGCGCCACGGAGCGCTCGGAGCGGCGCTCGCCTTCCTGGGGGGTCAGGTCGCGGCCGGACTGTTCTTTCTCCTCGCGGGACGCGGGGAGTTCAGGATGCCGACTCCCTGGCGACCGGTCGTCGGGATGGCGCTCCTCGGGATCGCGCTCACGCTCGCCGGTCAGGCCGTCAGCGGGTGGCAGTTTCCGTTACCGACAATTCTCGCGGCCCAGGCCGGGCTCTTCGTGCTGGCGCTCGCCATCACGGGGCTCGGCTTCGGACTTCGTCCGCGAACGCTGCTCGCCGAGGGAAGCGCCGTCCTGGCCGCCGTTCGACGTTAAGCGGCTCTCGCGCCGGTCAGCGGATCGCGATGAGCGACTTCGTCAGGCCGCAGAAGCGCTCCCTGAGGATCCGCCCGTCGGGGAACAACTCCGCCATCTCGCGCCCGTCGAGAAGCGACGCATCCGCCAGGATGCGATCCGCCTCGTCGAGGCTTTCGGCCCTGGGGTGGAATCCGAGCGCCGAGCGCATCACGAGGCGGCGCTGCCAAGGCCGCGGCAGCCAATGGATCGCGGGCGTCCGGAAATGCGGCTCGATCGGGAACCAGTAATTCGGCGTCTGGACGAAATAGCGGGGCGCGAGACGCCGGACTTCCGCGGCCATCCGCTTCTTGTTCGACCAGCTGCCGACATGCTCGATGACCGAGTTCGAATGCACGATGTCGAAGGCGTCGTCGGGATAGTCCGGCAGGCTGCAGGCGTCACCGGCGAGGCTCTCGAAACGGCCATCCGGCACGGGCTCGCTCGCGAGATTCACGAGCGTGACGTGCACCGGGCGGTCGCGCCAGGCCTGTTCGAGGCCCAGCCAATAGGAGACCCCGCCGCCGAGATCGAGCACACGGCAGCGCCCACGCTCCCGCACGACGTCGTCGACGAGCGCCAGGAAGGCGGCGAAGCGGCGGCGCCGGAAGGCGTTGCGGTAGACGGCGTCTTCCCGGGCCGTGTCGTCCTTCGGAAGGGCGAGGGACGTCATGGCGCGGCCTCCTGGGCGGAAGCACGCCCGAGCAGGCGCCGCATCCGCGTCTCGAGTTCGGGATGCGTGCGAAGCCAGGCGCGTCCCTGTGCGCGTGCCGCCCCCGCGAGGCCGAGCGGCGTGAGCGGCCGGACGACGTCGACCAGCGGAACCGGCTCGACACCGAACCGCCGCTTGTAATCGTAGTTGCCGACGCTGAAGTCGAACTCGCGCACGCCCTCCGCATGAAGGTGGGCCATGCTGCGCTCGATCACGAGCCGACCCGGGGAGCAATTCGTCCAGGCCGCGTCCGTGCTGCTGCTGATCCGGATCATGGTAAAGCGCCCGGCCTCGCGAAGGCCGAGGAGCGCAGCCACGATCTCGTCGCCGGCCGCAAGCGCCAGGAGCACCACGGTGTCTCCGGTTGGGTCGACCTCGACCAGCCGTCGATAGAACTCGGCCGGCTCCGGCGCGTCGAGGGCGTAGCTTTTTCGTGCGAGGCCCATGCGGATCGGTTGCTGGTGCTCGATCGCGGCCAGTACCCGCATCCGATCCTGCGAGCCCACGATTGCGCGGAACGAAGCCTCCGGGTGCCGGGAAAAGACGCGCCAGGAGCGCTCCAATTCCTTGCGGACGAGGCGCTTGATCCCGCCCCGCAGGTAGGCGTCGTAAGCATCCCCGATCCGGACCAGGTTGCCGTTCAGCTCGCAGGGCAAGGTCCGCAGGAAGGCGAGCGGATTGGGCCGATCGCGAATTGTCAGCGGCATCTTGCGCAGTTCGATCAGGTCGGCTCCGGGGAGCTTCGCCCGCAGCATGCGCCACAGCGCGGCCGCGCCCTCCGCGTCGCGCGGCGCGGCCGGCCCTAGGACCGGGGCGTTGTAGTCGATCAACTCCTGGTCGGCGAAGGCGAGGACCCGGACCATTCCGCGGCGCAGGCGGACAAGCGGGAGATGCAACGCCAGGGCGCCGGTCCTGGCGTCCGACACCGAGAGCAGGACCGGCTCGAGGTCGGCTCGCGTGGCCATGGCCCGGTACCATGAATCCAGCACGATCTGGCCCTGGAACGGGGTTCGCGCGTCCTCGCGCTCGGCCGCGTCGTAGCCGGCGGCGGCCGATTCCCAGTCATGGTCCACCCGGACGAGGTAATCCGACGCGGCGCGCGTGGGCACCTCGACCAGGGCCGCTGCCGCGCCCACCTCAGGCGGCCTTCAGGTCGACGATCTCGCCGAGCCGCTGGTCGTCGAGCCGGAAGTCGATCTGCCGGCCTTCGCGACGCTTGCGCTTGGCCCAGCCGGTCTGCCGCATGACCTTCTGCAGCACGGCCTTCGACCAGAAGGCCGGGCCTTCGGTCGCGCGTCCGACCGACGAGACGCCGAAGCGGTGACGCAGGATGCCGTTCGCCAGGTTGACCATCTGGCGCCGCCGGATGTCCTCGGTGACGAACGAGACCGTCATCGAGATGTTGAGCGTGTTGAGATTCTCGACCCGGTGCGGCGCGTTCAGGGGCCAGCTCAGCATCTGCCCGGGCTCGAGATCGTAGGCTTGCGCGTGCTCCTCGTACCAGGGATCGTAGGGCATGTTCACCTCGACATCGTGGACGGCGATGTCCTCGAGATGCTGCGGCGTCACGAAAGGCGCCGAGGCCGGGTAGACGTGGACGCGTTTGCGGCCGGAGATCTGCCAGAGGCACTGGCCGGGCAGGTCGGTGTGGTAATAGACCTGGGCGCTCGGCGACGAGATCAGGATCCCGGCCGACCGGGTCGGCGCCTCGAATCCGGGGATGCGCTCGGACAATTCCGCGAAGGTTTCGTCGAGCATCTCGCGGTAGCGCGGGTCGACATCGGTAATGTTGCGCAGGTTGAGCCACATGCGGCCCTGCGCGATCGCATCGATGACCTGGGCGCCTGAGAGCGAGCCGATCTCGCCCTCACGCCAGAAGCGCTTCGCTTCCCCCTGCGCGCCCATATAGACGAGGCTGTAATGCTCGCGGGGATAGCGCGAGATCAGCTCGGCCAGCCCTTCCCTGGAGAAAAGCGGGGTCTGGTGGAGCCGGTGCTCCAGCCGGATCGGCTGATTGTTCCAGAGCGCGCTCGCCTTGGCGGGCCACGAGGTGAAGACCGGGTTTGGGCGCATGGCTCGACCTCCTCGCGCGCGGGTCCCGATTGGGACAGCCCGTCCCGACCCGGGACAGGGAACTCCGCTGCAGCTGTTCCATTCCGATGCGGCGCACGCGGGTTCGCGGGTGCCACCCTTCAGGCAGCAAGAAGCGATCCGGATTGGGAGACGGAGCCTAGCGGGCGAGTTCCCGCAGCCCGAGCCGGATCAGGGCCGGCGCCTCGGCACCCTCCGGTGCGGCC
Source organism: uncultured Enterovirga sp. (assembly GCF_964242715.1). Taxonomy (NCBI): domain Bacteria; kingdom Pseudomonadati; phylum Pseudomonadota; class Alphaproteobacteria; order Hyphomicrobiales; family Methylobacteriaceae; genus Enterovirga; species uncultured Enterovirga sp. The sequence goes on along the minus strand of NZ_CAXTAZ010000062.1, from coordinate 11,506 downwards.
CGAAGCGCGGCCGCGATCGCAGCCGAGGCCTGGGGCGGGGCGTAGCCGAGATTGACCAGGGCCGAGACGGCGTCCGCGATGGCCGGCGGGGCGCTGCGATCCTCGACGGCGCCCGAGAGCTGCGCTAGAACCGGATCGACGGCGCCGAAAACCGGAGCCTTGTCCTTCATCTCGGCGACGATGCGGGCGGCGAGCTTCGCCCCCACGCCAGGCGCCCGCGCGATGGCGGCCTTGTCGCCGCTCGCGACCGCGGTCGCGAGCGCGCCGGGCTCCAGCACCGACAGGATCGCGAGCGCCACCTTGGCACCGACGCCCTGGATCGTCTGCAGCAGGCGAAACCACTCCCGCTCGCTGTCCGACCGGAAGCCGTAGAGCCGGATCATGTCCTCGCGGACATAGGTCTCGATCGACAGGGTGGCGGCCTCGCCTGCCGGCGCAAGGTTCTGGAGCGTGCGCGAGGAGCAATGCACGACGTAGCCGACCCCCTGCACGTCGAGGATCACGAAATCCTCGCCGTAGGAATCGACGATGCCTTTCAGCTTACCGATCACTGCTCACCGCCAGAACCGGGCATGTCCCGATCGATCGCCTCGACTGCCCGACGAATGTTCATGGCTTCCGGGTACCGGCTCCGCAAGACCCGGCCTTGTCCGGCGCGGACGGGCCCTTGGTCTCCCGGCACTTGTCCGAGCAGTACCGCACGCTCTCCCAATCTCGCGCCCATTTGCGACGCCACGCGAAGGGTCGGCCGCAGGTCGCGCAGAGTTTGCTCGGCAGGTCGGCCTTCTGGCGCATCCGGGCCATCTCAGGCCCCGAGCGCCCGGGCGCGGCGGTGATGGGCATGCGTGATCGCGACCGCGAGCGCGTCGGCGGCATCGTCCGAGGCCGGGTCCGCCTTCGGCAGGAGGATTCGGATCATGGCCTGGATCTGGCGCTTGTCGGCATGGCCCGCCCCGACCACCGACTTCTTCACGAGGTTCGCCGCGTATTCCGCGACCGGAAGCCCGGCAAGGGCCGGGACCAGCAACGCCACCCCGCGCGCGTGGCCGAGCTTCAGGGTCGATTGGGCATTCGTGTTGACGAAGGTTTCCTCGACGGCGACCTCGTCAGGCATCCCGGTCCGGAGCACTTCGGCGATGCCGTCGTGGAGTTCGCGCAGGCGATCGGCCAAAGCCGCCTTGTCGGAGGAGAGGACGACGCCGCTCGCCACATAGGCGAGGCGCGACCCTTCGATCGTGACGAGGCCCCAGCCCGTCCGCCGGAGGCCCGGATCCAGGCCGAGGATGCGAACCGGTGCGGTCACGCCGCGAGAATCGGCGGGCTTCGCAATCAACCCATCTTCGACATGAGGGCGTCCGAGACTTCGAAATTGCCGTAGACGCTCTGCACGTCGTCGTGGCTGTCGAGCGTCTCCATGAGGCGAAGCAGCTTCTCGCCCACCTCGTCGTCGACCGCGACCGCGTTTTGCGGCCGCCAGACGAGCGCCGATTTCCGGGGCTCGCCGAAGCGGGCCTCGAGCGCCTTCGACACCTCGGCGAGCGCCCCCTGGTCGCAATAAACAATGTGGCCGGCCTCGGCGTCGGACTCGACATCGTTCGCGCCGGCCTCGATGGCGGCCTCCAGCATGGTGTCGTCGTCGCCGACCTTGGCGTCGAACTCGACCATTCCGACATGGTCGAACATGAAGGCGACGGACCCCGTTTCGGCAAGGTTTCCGCCGGATTTGGTGAAGACCGAGCGGACGTCCGAGGCCGTGCGGTTCCGGTTGTCGGTCATGGCCTCGACGATGATCGCGGCGCCGCCGGGACCGTAGCCTTCGTAGCGGATCTCCTCGTAATTCTCGGCGTCGCCACCCTGGCTCTTCTTGATCGCGCGCTCGATGTTGTCGCGCGGCATGTTCTCGGCCCGGGCCGCCAGGATGGCGGAGCGCAGGCGCGGATTCATGTTGGGATCCGGCATGCCCATCTTGGCCGCGACCGTGATCTCGCGCGCGAGCTTGGAAAATACGCGCGACCGAACCGCGTCTACGCGGCCCTTCCGGTGCATGATGTTCTTGAACTGGGAATGCCCGGCCATGCTACCCGACCCGTCCTGGGCGGCGGCACGCTTGCGTGCGCCGCATATCGCGATCCTGCCAGGCGGATTAGGGTCTTATCGGGCGCCTGTCATCATGGCCGGCGCGACCGAGGGAGGGACGTCGCCGATGCTGAGCCTCGAAGGCAAGGTCGCGATCGTGATGGGATGCGGCTCGTCGGGCCCCGGCTGGGGCAACGGCAAGGCGACGGCCGTGCTGTTCGCGCGCCAGGGGGCGACATTGGTCGGGACCGACCGCAACCTCGACGCCGCCGAGGAGACGGCCCGGATCATCGGGGAGGAAGGCGGCACGGCCCATGTCGAGGCCTGCGACGCGACCAGCGCCCGGGAGGTCGAAGCCTTCGTGCGCCGCACGCAGGAGCGTTTCGGCCGGATCGACGTGCTGGTGAACAATGTCGGCCAGTCCGAGCCCGGCGGGCCGGTCGACATGGCCGAGGAGGTCTGGGCGGCGCAGTTCCAGCTCAACGCCACCACCGCCTTCCTCGGGTGCAAATACGTCATCCCGATCATGGAGGCGCAGGGCGGCGGCGCGATCGTGAACGTCTCGTCGATCGCGGCGCTCCGCTATATCGGCAAGCCGCAGGTCGGCTATGCGGCCGCCAAGGCCGCCCTGATCCAAATGACGAAGACGACGGCCGTGATCCATGCCGCCTCGGGCGTGCGGCTGAACTGCGTCGTGCCCGGCCTGATGCACACGCCGCTGGTCAACCGGCTCGCCGAGAAATACGCGGCCGGCGACTACGAGGGCTTCGTCAACAAGCGCCACAACCAGGTCCCGATGGGCCGGATGGGCGACGCCTGGGACATCGCCCACGCCGCCCTGTTCTTGGCCTCGGACGAGGCCCGCTACGTGACGGGGACCGAGATCGTGGTCGATGGGGGGATCACGGCCGCGACGCGGTGACGGCGGCGTCCCCCTCAGGCGGAGGCCGCTTTCCAGCGCTCCTCCCAGTCCGGCGCGACCGTGAGACTGCTGGGCTTGGTGCCGTGACCTTCGTGCTGCATCCGGGCCCGGATGAACCGTAGCGCCTGATGCAGGCCGTGGCTGGAGACGGGCTTGTTCAGCACGCCGGCGGCTCCCGCGAAATCGGCCGGGATGCGTTTCACGTTCGACGTCATGAACACGACGACGTTGTCGAGACGGACGAGCTGGCGCACCACATCCACCCCCGTCGGACCATCGGCCAGGTGGATGTCGACGAGGGCGAGATCGGGCCGGGTGCGCTCCGCCAAGAGGATCGCTTCGCTGGACGACATCGCGCAGCCGACCACCTCATGACCGGCATCGGTGATGTCGTCTTCGAGTTGCATCGCGATCAGGCGCTCGTCTTCGACGATCAGGATACGAAGCGGACTCATGGGTCAGGTACCGTTCTGCACGCGGTCGATCGGAATAGCGATCTCGATCCGGGTCCCGGGATCGGCGGACGACGAGACCACATCCGCCTGAAGTTGCAGGGCGAAATTCTCGATGAGGGTGCGTCCCAGCGAGGTTCGTCGCGAGACTTCGGGCGGTGTCCCGATCCCGTCATCCTCCATCTTGATGAAGAAACGGTCGCCGCGCGGCTCGACCTCGATCCGGATCCGCCCACCCCGGTCCGGGAAGGCATGCTTGATGGCGTTGGTGACGAGCTCGTTGACCATGAGGGCGAGCGGGGCGGCTTTGGCGGCCGGAACCTCGACCGGTACCAGCCGGAGGTCGAGGCAGATGTCTTCCCGGCCGCTCGCCGCGACCAGATCGTTCGCGACGTCGCGCGTGAATTCCGCCACGTCGAACCGGCTCACGTCATCGGATTGGTACAGGCGGCGGTGGACCGTGCCCAACGCCTCCACCCGGCCCAGCATGGATTTCAGCGTCCGCCTGATCTGCTCGTCCGGGATGCGGCGGGCCTGGAGCGCGATCAGGGAGGCGATCATCTGAAGGTTGTTCTTCACGCGGTGATCGACCTCGTGCAGCAGCACGTTCTTGGCCGCGAGCGCCTCCTCGAGATCGCGCGTGCGCCGCTTCACCTCGGCCTCGATACGGGCATTCTCGCTGGCGAGCCGATCCCGGAGCTCGATCCGGTCGGTCACGTCGAGCTGCGAGGCGAAGAAGAACTGCGTCTCGCCCCCGCTTGACCTCACTGGCGAGAGATACAGGGCGTTCCAGAAGAAGCTGCCGTCCTTGCGGTAGTTCAGGAGATCGATGCTGATGTCCTGGTCGGACTGGATCGCGTCCCGGACGTGCCCGATGGCCGCCCTGTCCGTCTCGGGGCCCTGCAGGAAGCGGCAATTCCGGCCCATGACCTCCTCGCGACCATAGCCGGTCAGCCGTAGGAAGGCGTCGTTCGCGAAGACGATCGGATTATCGTCCTGGCGCGGATCGGTGATGATCATCGCCATCCGGGTCGCGCGGAGCGCGGCCGCGAACGGGTCGCCGCGGCCGAGTTCGTGCGGGAGGTTGCCCGTCAACTTCCAGGAGTCGCTCGATTCCATGGCAGACCCATCGCCTTTCGGCGTGAGGTCACGACGCCGGACCGACGAGAATCGTAAGAGCCGTACAAGGTTCCGTGGGGTCCGTACCCGCCGCCTCGCCGAAACGACCCGACCAGGCCAGCCGTTCCGGCTATTGCCAGAAGGCTGGCAGCCGTTCCGACAGCACCGGCCCGATCCGAACCGCGGCGGCCCGAAGGGCCAGTCCCGTCCCGTCGTCCGTCTCGACCGCAAAACCGCAGAGCGTGCCCTCGCCGGTCGCGACCTCGGCCCGCGAGCCCGGGATCTTCTCGATGAAGCGCCGGATCGGCTCCTCGCGCTGCAGGCCGAGGATCGATTCGTAGTCGCCGCACATGCCGGCATCCGACAGGAAGGCGGTGCCGGCCGGCAGGATGCGGTCGTCGGCCGTCGGCACGTGGGTGTGGGTGCCGACGACCGCCGAGACGCGGCCGTCGAGATGGTAGGCGACGGCCTGTTTCTCGCTCGTCGCCTCGGCATGGATGTCGACCAGGATCGCGTCCGCGACCTGGCCGAGGGGGCAGAGCCCGACCTCGCGGTCGACCGCCGCGAAGGGGTCGTCGAGCGCCTCCATGAAGAGGCGCCCCAGAGCGTTCACGACGAGGAGACGCCGTCCGTCCCGAAGGTCGATCAGGTTCGCGCCGCGTCCGGGCGCACCGGCCGGATAGTTGCAGGGCCGGATCAGCCGGGGCTGCCGGGCGATGAAGACGAGCGCCTCGCGCTGGTCCCAGGAATGGTTGCCGAGCGTCACCGCGTCCGCGCCCGCCTCGATCAGCTCGGAGCAGATCGCTTCCGTGATGCCGAAACCGCCGGCGGAGTTCTCGCCGTTGATCACGACGGCGTCGAGGGCCCAGAGTTCGCGCAAGGCCGGCAGCCGGTCGGTCACGGCGCGGCGGCCGGGCCGCCCGACGACGTCGCCGAGAAAGAGGATGCGCATCAGCGCGCTCCCCGGCCGGGCCGGATCACCTCGCGCTCCGTCACGATCACGTCGAGAGGGCAGTCATGCGGGTCCTGCGGGACGCGCTCGATCTCCTGGACCGAGAAGGCGAGCCCGATCGTGACGAGCGGATGCCGGGCCGAGAGCGTCGCGATGGCGCGGTCGAAATGGCCCTTGCCGTAGCCGAGCCGCCCACCGTCGCGGTCAAAGGCGCAGAGGGGCACGAGGAGCGCATGCGGAAACACCTCGGCCGCGTCCGGCCCGGGCTCGCGCACGCCGAAACCGCCATGGACCAGCATGTCGTCCGGCCGCCACTCGCGCCAGGACAGGGCCGGGTGGATGATTTGGGAGAGAGCGACGATCCGGCCTCGCTCGACGAGCGCCTGCATGATCGGGCGGGGATCCACCTCGCTCCGCATCGGCCAATAGCCGCCGACGGGTTCGCTTTCCGCGAGTTCCGGAAGGGCAAGCGCCTGGGCCGCAATCGCTTGCGAGGCCTCGGTCCGAAAGGGCTTCTCGAGTGCATCCCGGCGCGCGAAACCCTCTTCGCGGAGGCGGCGCTTCAGCGCGTCGGTGTCGGGGTCGGTCATGCGGGAGATAGGTGCGGAGCCACGAGAGCCGTTGGAGATCGATCCCGGGAACCTACAACGTAGGTGGGGACCGTGTTGACCAAGTCCACGGACAAGGCCAGGGACAGCCCCCTTTGGAATCGATAAGGCCCCGGGGATATTGTCTCCTGACGCGCCCCGCAGCCCCGCCCTCGGAATATAGCCACGAGGCCGGGCGGACGCCAGCCCCGGCCGGCCATCCCGCAGCAGCCGGTGGCGGCGACGGCGCGAGATCGGCGGCCGGTCGGTGTGGCAGAATCGCAACCCGGCGGAGAGGTTTGTCGGGGTATAACCCGGGCCATCCCCCCGTGGGGCCACGGGTTACGGGTTCGACGAGTATGATCATGAATAGCGGGAATGCCGGTTCCGACGACCGGGACGAGCGGGCTTTGCTCAGCCGCCGATGGTTCCTCGCCGGTTCCGCCGTGAGTCTCGGGTCGCTCGGACTGGCCGGCTGTGCCTCGACCGACTTCGCCGAGGCGTCCAGGCTTTACGGGCCGGTGCCCGAGGAGAAATTCCCGATCCCGGCGGTCGACGTCAGCAAGGTCGATCCGAAATTCTATCGCCGCACGATGGCCTACGCCACGAAGGAAGCGCCCGGCACGATCATCGTCGATCCAGGCAACTACTATGTGTACCGGATCGAGGAGGGCGGAAACGCGACCCGCTACGGCGCGAATGTCGGCCGCGACGGGTTCCGCTGGAGCGGTGACGCCTATGTCGGGCGCAAGTCCGAATGGGCGACCTGGACCCCGCCCCGGGAGATGATCAAGCGCCAGCCCGAGGTGGCGAAATATGCCCGCGGCATGCCGGGCGGCCTCGAGAACCCGCTCGGCGCCCGCACGCTCCATCTCTACCAGAACGGAGCCTATACCCTCTACACGATCTACGCGAGCAGCGACCCGGAATCGATCGGTTCGGGCGTCACGAGCGGCTGCGTCGGCCTGCTCAGCCAGGACATGATCCACCTCTATGCGCGGACGTCGGTGAAGACGAAGGTCGTCGTCCTGCCGGCGTGAGCCTAAGCGCCCCGCGCAGGTACGAGGCCGGCTCCGGACGTCGACCAGGCTGAGCGTCCGCTTGGCCGCCCGGCGCGCAGCCGCTACCGTCCGTCCAGAACCAACTGGACGGACCATGCTTCGCCTCCGCCTCCTCGCCACGCTGGCCGCAATCGTCCTGGCCCTTCCGGCCGCCGCGCAGACGATCCGGGTCGGCTCGAAGAATTTCACCGAGCAATTCATCGTGGCCGAACTCTATGCCGGCTCACTCGAGGCCGCCGGGTTCAAGGTCGACCGCAAGATCAATCTCGGGGCGACGCTGGTCGCGCACGAGGCTTTGAAGAGTGGCGCGATCGACCTCTATCCGGAATATACCGGGACCGGCCTCCTCGCCGTGATGAAGGCCGAGAACGACACGGATCCGGCGCGCGTTTTCGACAAGGTGAAGAGCTTTTACGAGAAGGAGTTCAATCTCACGTGGCTGCCGCCCTCGCGGGTGAATAACGGCAATGCCATCGTAGTGCGGCCGGACACCGCCGCCGAGTACAAGCTCAAGACCCTGTCGGAACTCGCCGCGGCTGCCCCGAAGCTGAAGCTCGGAGGCGGGTCGGAATTCTTCGATCGCTACGACGGCGTGCCCGGGCTGAAGGCCGTCTACGGCATCCAGTTCGGCGACAGCCGGCAATTCGCGGCGCTCCGGCTTCGCTACGACGCGCTCACCTCGAAACAGGCCGATGTCACCAACGGATTTTCGACCGACTGGCAGATCGCGGCCGGAAAGTTCGTCGTGCTGGAAGACGATAAGAACCTTTTCCCGCCCTACCTCCTTGCCCCGGTCGTCCGCATGGAGATCGCCCGCGACGCGAAGGTGGCGGACGCCCTTGCCCGGGTGAACGGGCTCATCGACAACGCCACGATGCAGGAGCTGAACCGGCAGGTAGAGGTCGACAAGAAGGAGCCACGCCGGGTCGCGGCGGAGTTCTTGAAGGCGAAGGGGATCGTGAAGTGACGCGCCTCGCTCTTATTCACCCAACGGCGTCATGCTGAGGATTGCTGCGGTCCGGCGAAGCCGGCGGCAGCGCGTCTCGAAGCACGCAAGACGTTGGTGCGTGCTTCGAGACGCGCCTTCGGCGCTCCTCAGCATGACGCGGGATGCAGGATCCCTCCTCGACTGGCCACGCGGTCCGTGACCTGGACCCTTCAGAATTACGACACCCTGTTCGAGGCCACGCTCCAGCACCTGCTGCTGGTCGGGGAAGCACTGGCGATCTCGCTCCTGATCTCGCTGCCGCTCGGCATCGTGTCGGCCCGGAGGCCCCGCCTCTACGGAGCCGTGATCCTCGCGACGGGCCTCCTCTACACCGTCCCGGCGCTCGCGCTGTTCGCGCTCCTCGTCCCCGTGATGGGGCTCGGCGACGGGCCGGCCCTCGTGGCGATCGTCATGTACTCCCTCCTGGTCCTGACCCGGAACGTCGCGGTGGCGCTCCGGGGCATCCCGGCCGACATCCTCGACGCCGCCGACGGCATGGGCTTCGGGCGCTGGCGGCGGCTCCTCCGGATCGAGCTGCCGCTTGCCGCGCCAGTGATCCTGGCCGGCATCCGGCTGACGGTCGTGACCCAGATCTCTGTCGCAACGGTTGCGGCTTTCATCGGGGCGGGCGGGCTCGGGGACATCATCTTCCAGGGCATCACCCAGGATATCGGCGAGAAGGTCGTGGCCGGCGCGGCGGTCGCCTCGGCCCTCGCGGTTGCAGCCGACGAGGTGCTGCGGCGCTTGGAGAAGCGGCTCCGTGCGGCCGGCGGGCTCGCGGCCTGATGGGCGCCCTCGCCGCCTGGGTCTCGAGCCATACCGACATCCTCGCCCGGACGGCCTGGGAGCATCTCGTCCTCAGCGGCGTGTCGCTCGCCATCGTGGTCGCGGTCGCGATCCCGCTCGGCATCGCGCTCGCCCGGCGCGGTCGGGCGTCGGGGCCGGTGGTGGCACTCGTGAACACGCTCCGGACCATCCCGAGCCTCGCCCTCCTCGTCGTGATGATGCCGGTCCTCGGTACCGGCATGGCTCCGTCGATCGTGGCCCTCGCCCTCTACGGGCTGCCGGCGGTGCTCCTCAACACGATGTCCGGCCTTGCCGGGATCGACCGAGACGTGCTCGACGCGGCCCGTGGCCAGGGCCTATCCGAGCCGCAGATCCTGGCCCGGATCGAATTGCCGCTCGCCGCCCCGGTGATCCTGGCCGGCATCAGGAGCGCGGCCGTGCAGATCGTCTCGGCCGCGACCCTCGCCGTCTTCATCGGCGGCGGCGGGTTCGGCGAGCTGATCTCCGCCGGAATGGGGCTGCTCGATATCCCGCAACTCGTCATCGGCGCTCTCGCCGTCGCCATGATGGCCGGCACCGTCGAGATCGGTTTCGGCTGGGCCGAGCGCGGAGCCTCCCGACGACTCGGATTGCGAACCGCATGATCCGGCTCGAAGCGGTGACGAAGCTGTTTCCGGGCTCCGCCCGCCCGGCGGTGGACGGGATCGACATCGAGGTGCCGGAGGGCCGGACCTGCGTGCTGATCGGCCCCTCGGGCTGCGGCAAGACGACGACGCTCCGGATGGTGAACCGGCTCGTCGAACCGAGTTCGGGCCGCATCCTCCTCGGCGGCCGCGACGTGACCCATGTCGACCCGGTCTGGCTCAGGCGCGGCATGGGCTACGTCATCCAGGGGACGGGGCTGTTCCCGCATCTGAGCGTCGGCGACAACGTCGCCACGGTGCCGCGCCTTCTCCGCTGGGACGCGGCCCGGGTCGCCGCACGCACGGACGAGATGCTGGCGCTCGTCGGGCTGGACCCCGCGACCTATCGGGACCGAAGGCCGGCGAGCCTGTCCGGCGGCCAGCGCCAGCGCGTGGGCGTCGCCCGGGCGCTGGCAGCGGACCCGCCCGTGCTCCTGATGGACGAGCCCTTCGGGGCGGTCGATCCCGTGGTGCGGGCCCGGCTGCAGCGCGAGGTGGCCGAGATCCTGCGCCGGCTCGGCAAAACCGTGATCCTCGTCACCCACGACATCGACGAGGCGATCCGCATGGGCAACACGGTCGCGATCATGCGGGAGGGCCGCATCGTCCAGCACGACACGCCGAACCGGCTGCTCGCCAGCCCGGCGGATGCCTTCGTGGCCGATTTCGTGGGTGCCAACCGGGCGCTGCGGCGGCTCACGTTGGTGACGGCTGGAGAGGTCGCGGCCGCCGGGCTGCCGCGGCCGCCCGGGCCGGAGATCGGGCCCGAGACGAGCTTGCAGGAGGCCTTGTCGGTCATGCTGGCCTGCGGCGTCGACGCGCTCCCGCTCGCCGACGGTCGCACGCTGACCCTGGACGCGATCCGGAAGGTCGCCGCTCTGGACGGGCCCTGACGCCCCCGCCCAGCCGGCTCAGGCAGCGCGCAGGACGAACCGGTCCTCGTTCGCGGCCGCCCGAACCAGCGCGGCCAGGTCCGGACGAGGTGCCGCGGCGCCGGTCGCCGAGACGAGCCCGCGCGCGCCCGAGAGGGCGCCCGGAACGAGTTCGAGCCCGAGGAAGCGCTCGGCCGCGTAGGGTCCCGGCAGCCAGAGCCCACCCGTGGCGTCGTGCGAAAAGCCGAACCGGCCGTAATAGGGCGCGTCGCCGACGAGGAGCACGGCCCGGTGTCCCAGGTCCCGCGCCCGCCCGATCGCCTCGCGGACGAGCTTCGCGCCGATGCCATGGCCCTGCAGCGCCGGCTCGACGGCGACCGGCCCGAGCATCAGAGCCGGGCGGCCAGGGCCGGCCGCCACGTTCCAGAGCCGGATCGTGCCGACGAGCAGACCGTCCTTCGCGACGGCGAGCGCGAGCCCGTCGGCCGGGAGCCGGCCTTCGCGCAGCCGCTCGCAAGTCTTGGCGAAGCGGGGCTCGCCGAAGCAGCGATCGAGCAAAGCGTCGCGGGCCGGGATGTCGAACGGGGTCTCGTGACGGATGGCGAACATGGGACGGGACCTTTCCCGGAGCGGGAGCAGGACCTCGCACCCGCCGGGCAGGCGGGCCGTTCGGATGTGGAGGCAGGACGTCTCCTCTCCCCGTCGAGACGGGGAGAGGCGGTTGCGCCGTCTCAGATGACGTGCGTGCGCAGCGGCGGCAGGCCGTTGAACGCGACGGACGAGTAGGTCGCCGTGTAGGCGCCCGTGCCCTCGATCTGCACGAGGTCGCCGATTTCGAGCGACACGGGCAGCCAATAGGGCGTCTTCTCGTACATCACGTCCGCGGAATCGCAGGTCGGTCCGGCGAGCACGCAGGGGACCCGACGGTCCTCGTCATGCCCGGTCCGGATGTCGTACCGGATCGACTCGTCCATCGTCTCGGCGAGGCCGCCGAACTTGCCGATGTCG